>NZ_JAUBVX010000011.1:27298-140281 GCF_036706065.1 Microcoleus sp. A2-C3
AACGGACGATCGACAGACAACGGACGATCGACAGACAACGGACGATCGACAGACAACGGACGATCGACAGACAACGGACGATCGACAGACAACGGGTGATCGAGTAGAATCGACAAAGTTGAGGTAATGCCAGTATCCAAGGGATATTCATGAGATATTCAAGCGATTTGACAGACAAAGAGTGGGAAATTATCGAGCCGTTACTGTCGCAGAAGAAGAAAACTCGTAAGGATTCAGGTCTGAAAAAGGGGAATAAGCTCAGGCATAGTCAAGTGACAAGAATGGGCAGAAATAGCCTCACGGAAAAAAGCCATTACTGAACGAGCTTGAAAACGACAGGTTTGAATCACACTCAATAGATCGGCCGTTTCCTCAAATCGTTTCATCGAACCAGAGCCGCCAGAAACTTTCCGTTTAGTTACAGCTAGCCGTAGAGAACGTTCTGCTAAATTATTATCCGGAGGAACCGAGGGGTCATTGAGAAAATACCACCATTGTTCTGCCTTATCCCGTAAGGATTTTAGTAACAGACCTGCGGCATAACCCACAAGGCTCAACCAAGTCGCCAAAGCTTGATTCAATCGTATTATCCATTCGCTCCAGCCTAAATTCTATGGGGATGTTTCAGTTAGAAGAAGATACTTTTAAGCTCAATAATATTTTACAAACATTCCCCTGCTTAATTTTATTTGATGGTCTTAATGAAGTTAATAATACACAGCGCAGCACAGTCATATCAAACATCGCACAATTTTTAATTACATATCCTAATCACAAATATGTAATTACCAGTCGCCCCCAAGATGAACTTTGGCGAATGCTATCTCCTGAGGACATTGAAATTAACCTAGTAATTCAACCTATTGATTATGAAGATACAGTTAGATATTTATCGCTGCATTTAGGAGAAAAAATTGGACGAATGGCATACAGTGAAGTGTCGGCAAAATTTAAAAAATTGCTACGACTGCCGTTAATTCTAGGGATGTTTAAGGAAGACGTTTATCAAACAAAATTAAACTTAGAAAGCCTGGGGGGTGTAATTGATGAAGTTAGTTTAGGAGCGTCAAAACTTACCCCACAAAATAGGGGAGAGCTTTACAAACGATTTATGGAAAAATTTTTCATACGTGAAACTTCAAAAATAGAAGGACAAACAACTACTATTAAACGGCTTAAAAATTATGTATTAAGTAATCTTGCACTAGCAATGCACAAACAGAAAACATTATACTTGTCTTACCAGGAAGTAATTTTTATATTTAACGAGAGCCTGAAAAATATTCAAGCTAATGTTTCAGTGTTTTATTATTAGATACTATTCAAAAAAGCGGGATTTTAATAGGTGAAAGCGGCCTGGGATTTGCCCATCAAACATTTCAGGAGTTTTTTGTAGCAACAGCTCTTGCTTAATTATGTATTGAAACAATAGAAAACTATGTAAATGATATATAGCGATCCTAAATCATTTGCAAACAAATCAGGCTTTACTAATCGTGATTAAGTTAGTATTAATTCAGGCTTTTTTGCAAAAAAACCATACATATCTAACTTAGGGAAATCAAAAGTTTGACAATGAGTTACCAGCATAAATAGTTTTTTAATAAGTGCAAAAGATTTACAGAGATACCAATGTTCTCTCAGAAATCTTTTGCCTTGCAGCCAAATATCTTCCACAGGGTTTTGCTCGGGTGCATTAGGTGCAAATAATTCACATATTATTAACCATTCAGATTTTTATAAACCTTGATTGACCTCGCCTAGATACTCTCGCATTTCTGCGTATTTATGATAACTTGCTCCATCCCAAAATATTAAAATTCTAGCTCCTTTATTGAGATTTTCGAGGTATTTTACAAACAAAACTGTATTTTTTGAATTTCCCGCTTCGTATGCTTGAACAAAAAATTCTTTTGTTTGATAGTTGAGGGCACCAAAATATGTTTGCCTTTCTCTCTGATTTGTCATTGGTACTTCTATTCTTTTATTCTTCTTTCCCCAAACATATCCACACACATCACCCCACAGCAGATGACATTCATCAATCATATACACCACAAGTCTTCCAGCTTCTATCTCCGCTCTGTTTTCTTCGAGTATTCTCTCGATTTCTGTCTTCTTTGTTTCTACCAATTCATCGTTTTTTTTTGGATTTTTTTTTCTGGTTTTCTTCCAGCTAATCTTGGCTTCATCAAGTAATGTATAATAACTTTGATTTGATTTGAAGCGAACATCATATTTGTCCTCTATATATTCCCGAAAATCCTGTAAGTTCAAATACTCAAGAGTGTCTAAGTAATTAATAATTTCTAGGCGTTGTGCTGGACTTAGATATGCTTTTGACCCTTGATGCTTGAGTTTTAATTCTTCAACTCCATTTTCGATGAATTTCATTTTGAATTGACTGATAAATGTTGCTGATACATTTAATACTTTTTGAATTTCCGGACCAGGTACGCCCTCAATCCACATCATTACTGCTAAGGCTCGCTTTAGCTCTCTAGGATCGGGGTTGTTATCTATAAAATCAATTAACTCTTGTAAATATTGTTGCTCAGACATATTGTTTTTTTTCGCAAATCTCCAGTATACAAGTATTATTATACTCCATAAGTATTATATTTAATGAAATTTTGTGAATCATTTAGACTTGCTATAGTTCAGCAAAGGCTAGAACCAATGCTAAAGAGTGAGAACTGGATTGAACGTAAGAAAGCAGTTGAGGGCTTAGGGATAGTTCGCGATCTTAGTATGGATATAATTGACTACCTAGAACCAGCTTTAAGAGATACAAACTCTGAAATAAAGGAGGCAGCCGCTACAGCAATTTTATTAATTAATAAACGTCAGCGGTTTAATGGATTTTTTCAAGCATAATAAAAATACTATTAGCAAGTTGATTAAGTTCAAATAATATGTTAGGTAAAATTAATAAAGTCTTTTGTATTGTAAGTAAGATTGGCGAGATTTTATTTGAGACATATAAATAGCTTGTTTAGTATTCCATTGTTTATGGGGAAGCAAATTATCAAAATTTTGTAGCCGAACTAATCCTCTATAATCACCGGTGATTTGAGAAATGACTGTAGCGATCGCCTTACAACACGAATCCGGGTATTTGACAACTTGCAACTCCGAAAACCGAATCACTACCCAATTTCTCTCTAAAAAAAACTGATTGCGCTGACTATCTTTATTCTTATCCACACAATGATGAGGCTTTCCCGTTCGCCCCTCATAAGGTTCATCAATCTCGATATCTATAGCTAAACCAGTCGATTTATGAACCAAAATAAAGTCAGCGGTGTAACGAAAAGATGTACCGGGTATAGGAAATTCACCACCCATACAGAAGTCATAAAAACCAGAGAAATAACGACATAAGTAAACAAAAAACTGCTTTTCACTTACCCCTTGCTGTACTCCTCCCTTACCCTGACTTGCTGGCGGTTGAACAATCTTTTTCAACAAATTATTAAGCAGCTTAGATCGCTCCTGCAACAGAGAATTATATTGCTCAGTTTCCTGGCGATTGGGCGGCAAGCGACACAATTGATAACTTTCGTATTTGGATAATTGTTGTTGGTAGTCAGCCAGTCGTTGCTTGTAGCGATCGCGCACTTGAAAATCAGCAAACCGCAGATAAGAGAAAGCCGCTACTGCACTAACTGACGCACACGTCAGCGATGACCAGAAAGCCATAACACTCATGCCAAACAGCCAGTTAACCAACATTACCACCACAAAACTGGCTATCCAAAGTTGAATTACCAGAGAATAACGATAATTATTGGAAACTGGCGGTCGCGGCGGAAAAGGCATTTTTTTTGTAGAAGAAGCACTTTCTTCCAAAATAGGTATCGGGTTATCCGCGCAGAACTGACGAATGGAATCGGGGATAACAATAACTGGGTAAAAGCCTCTTATTTGGCTCATGGTTATGCTTTTTGTAGGCGACCTATAAGCTCATGCTATGTGTATTTTCAGCCTTTAACCTATTAAATATGCGCGTCGTATCACATCATGCCAAGGAATTACAAACTTCTCTACCTAATTTCCGATGTCATCCACTTATAAATGGGCTAACGCCCAGATTTTGGAGTGGAAATAATAATCTGGTACTCCACTACTTATGCCTACAAATCAGCCCAATAATACACAAAGAATTGCCACAGACCGTCTAAAATCCACGCGGGAAAAACTGACAAGAAAAATCAAATTGGCATTGAAAACTGCAACGCCCGAAGAAACTCTGGAAGTGTGGATGTTGATGAAACGGCAGGAACTCAAGAGAACGACTCCTGGGTTATCGGAACAGCAGATGGAAAGCGTCGTGCGATCGCTAATCCTAGAACTCGGCTATGATATCATCGCTACCTCAACTACCTCACCTGCCGCAGCATCGCAAGAACCAGAAGTCCCGACAGACAAAAGCGAAGTGGACGAGACGGATGAGGATAACCATGCTTATTTCACTAACGACGATATTGAAGACGACGAAGATGACTTTTCAGAAGAATTACCAGACGTATCTGAAGAAAAAGTTCCTTCTCGCAAGCAGCGGGTTCCTGCTTTGAAAAAAGTTGAAAGCTTAAGGGCTTCTACGCGAAATGGAAAGCACTATTAAGCATTGTTGAATTTGAAATACTAGAGGAGGTTTTATACAACCGTGTCCCTACAACAATGTGAATCTGACGACACAACAAATACGCTCATATCCTACACTAACACTTCTTTGGTTGGAAGAGTGGATTTCAAATCGGACTCCCTAGAATTTATCCCAGAAACGGAAATTTGGGAAGTATGCGATGATGACATTGACTCTCATAGTTTGGAAGAAGAACTAACGCCAGGAACGCTAGCCATACTCGCTAGCCTTGAAATTTTTGATGAGTATTTTCATTGTTGCGGAAGGTGGTAACTAATGTATTTAGCCAAAGATTCGTTAGCCAGATATTCGATACAAGCAGTCGAACTCTGGAATCAATTGGAAACTGCTGAAACTCCCGAAGATGAGGAAACTATCCTCAAAGAACTCTGGGAAATTCAGACAGACCAAGAAATTGCTGCTGACACTCAAGCCGAACTAGCAGACCAACTAGATGCTGAAATTTGTGCCGTTAAAGCACGCCTAAAACATTTAGTAGAATTGCATAATAAGGCGATTGAACAACTGGAACGGTGGCGCAACAGCCTAGATAAAACTCTCCTACAATTTCACTCAATGGGAGTAATACCCACAGAGATTGTAGGGCGAACTCGTCACATCCGACTCAAGGAAAATCCCCCAAGTTGCGAAGTGTTAATCAATCCTTGCGATTTGCCAACAGAATACCGAACAGAAAAGCTAGTTGTTACACCCAACAAACGCAAAATCGTAGCTGACTGGAAACAAGGCATTCCCGTTGATGGTACTCGAATTGAGCGTAAACTCAGAGTTGAATACGGAATAGTACCATCAAATCTGACTGCTGCTACTGAGGTAATTTCTAATCGTACTGCTGCATCAAATACTGAAGAGAATCATTCAACTGTAACACCCAATAATGGGCGAAAAGAAAAAGCGATCGCTAAAAACGTTGATGGTTCTAACAAGAAGGTGAAAGCACGAGTCGGTTAGTAGTAAATTCTCAGACAAATATGGGAGGTTTCACTAATAGCAGATAGCTGTTATATGGCTATCTGCTGCACATTCTTTGTAATTAATCTAGGATAACTTTATCCATGAAAAAACAAAACAATCATTCGTTCGACATTTCAACATTTGGCAGAATTACTTACCGAATTTATCGAGGGAAAATTGTCATATTGATTGAAGAAGGAGACAATCACCTAGATATATCATTTCCCATAAAAGATGGGAGATTATTCGTAATCCTTGGTTCTATCAGAGCCGCTGTAGCTGAAGCTATGACCGATTACTTGGAAATAGAAGCCTACGCGGATGAGCCGCTTCTACTACTAAGTGGAGGTTTAGGCAAAAATGAGTTTAATTAACACCGATAAGGGGGGCTAACGCCCATAAGCGCTATGACAAGCTATTAAATACTATAGCAAAAATGAAATGGTTGACACCAGAAGATGCAGTCGCCGCTGCTAATTTATCGGTAACGAGCAAAGAGTTAATCGAATACACTCTTCAGTCAGAAGATGAAGAATCAATAGAGAAAAGATTTCAAAAAGTTGGGCTACTATTTGACCGCGCTCGCTGGCAGGCAAAAAAACCTTATCTAGCTCTACTCTCGCCAGCTAAGGTCAAAAAACAAGTCGATACTAAATCATCAACCTCTACAAGCGATTCAGACTCAATAGATGATGAAAATTGGGCGGAGGAAGATGAAGGAAATACTCTTTCTGAAACTGAAGAATCCAACAATTTACAATCCGAACAACAAGAAGAACCTTATATCTTCGAGAAATGTACTGTCGAACTGCACTTGACATTTAAACCAGATGACGGTCATTCAGAGGGACGGATTGTAATCATTTCAGCAAGCAGTCACGGTGACTTTCCTGTTAGTGAAAAGATAAGAGAGTCATCCTTGGGAGAATTAGTACCGCCTCTAAAAGTGCTACTGAAGGAACTTGTAGCAGATTTTCCCAATCGCCAGGTGCGGCGACAGATTGCTAATGCTCGAAACCAAAAGAAAAGAACCACTAACTCAAATAAACCCAGAAGCGAAGCAAGTAGCACCACCGCGTCTACAACTTCTACTGAGTCTAAAACGACCGGAACGCAACTGACATTATTTGGGATTTGAATAATCAAACTAAGTTTTGGAAAAAAGAGAATGACTGCAAAAAAGAAAGTGCTAATTTCCTTTGAGGGACAACAGCATCCTGTTGATGAGGATATAGCAAATGATGATAAAGAACTGCGTAAATTGCTAACAACTTATTACCCAGATTGCGCCAACGCTGACATTATTAGAAAGCCGGGAGAACTGATTACAGTAGCCAAACGCAATGGCTCTAAAGGAGCAATAAAACCATGAAAATGACTCCTTTAAAATTTCTCATCAATGCGCCAGAAGAAGTCAATCCAGCACTTTATATGTGCCGAAAATTACAACGCTTGGAACTTTCAGGAGAACTCGATAGCGCGACTATGAAAGAAATGGCAAAAGCTATTGAGTTAGCTATTGAAAAAGGAACAGACGATGTGAGAGCAGTTGAGCGAACTAAGGAACGACTGTTAAATAGTCGCTCTGTAGCTGCGGCAGTTCCAATGGGGTTTTGATATGTCAGCTATTTGGAATGCTAAATCTGCTCTGCAAATATTGCAGCAATGTCAACCAATCACCGACTTTAAATCAGCAACAGATTATTTGTGGACTAAGCTGAACACCTATCAGCTACTTACTCTTTACCAAGAATTGTTTCCTTTAGAATGGGAAAAAAGCCAATCCGAACTCTACTTTGAAGATGAAAATCACAGTCCGAAGGAGTTGGAGTTTATTTCGCTAGTTAGCGAACATTTATTTCCCATTGACGACATGATGATAGAGGGCGCTTATGAAGAACGTCTCTATCAAATTCCTGTCTCGCCTAAAGGAGTAGATTGGCAAGACCATGAAGAAGGAATTGACGCATTGCGGAGTGGATGGCAGATATTGCTCCCACTTTCGCAATCAGGTCGATGGTGGTTGGAATCGGTAGCAGGTGATGAAGGGGAATCGTGGTACGAAGGCACTTTTGGATACAGCTTGAAAGACATTGCACATCCCGAAAAAGCTAATTTCAAACTTCTCAAAAGATTAGCCCGTCGTGCTGCATTTCCCATCAGCGCTTTGCCTACAGCATTAGCACTCCTTGACTTAGAAACAGGCAATATTTGGCTAGACCAAAGTGTTTGCTGCGAAAGTTATTGGAATCGTAATTTTGAATCAAGACCCTGGACAATTGAGGACATTAAATTCCTAACAAGTGAATGGAAGAAAGCCACTCAGTTACTAGATAAGGCTGACGAATTAATAGACTGGATTGAATCCGACCCGAACACCAATTTCTCGAAACTCTTAGCATTATGGAATATGACATTGCATCTGAAATAATTCGAGAGATTCTGGAGGTTGCCCCCCGAAAATTGTCTGCTATTCAAGCCGAACTTCTCTTTATTGAGGGCGGTACTTACATTTTTCACTATCAATCGGGGGAAGGTTCTAAGTACAAATGTTTGTCTCCAGCCACTCTGCGAGCAGCTTTTGCCAATACCCCGATTGATTCGGGTTGGATAAACCCAGAATTGGGGATAGTGCGCTGGGGAACTGGTAGCGCTGGGGAATGGACAATTAAATTTGTGCCGCCTCAGAAACACGAAATAAATCTGTTGGAATCAAAGCACTTAATTCCTTTACCAGGAATGGTATTTTTGGGGTTGAAATCTGATTACTGGGTTTGGGCAATTAAAGGCTCGAAATTTGACCCGGAAGCAGATGCTTTTCACGTTCCCCTGCCCAACGTCTATTTGCATTCCTATCAACCCTGCGGACGCATCTGCTGGGGAGATAATAAACCACCTCTAGCTTCACCCAATACGATTACAAAAGCTTGGGAATTGTTCATTTCTAGTCCTTTCAACGGACATTTGAGTGACGGTAAATCTAAGGCGCAACCCAGTGATGTACGGGGACAACTCGAAAAAGCGGTTAAACGTTCATCTTACCCAGTTAAAGATTTAATCGGTACGAACCAAACAATTGCCAAATTAGTTGCAGCAATAACTGATGATTGAACAACCAAACTTGAATCCTTATCACCTAGAATTGGTCGATTATAAGATTGTCAAACTCGGAGATAATTTGCCGCCTCACTCTAGCAGTATGTTCGAGTATCTAATTGGCGGCAATGGTATCTTTGCTAGAGCAGTTAGACCGGGGTTAGAAGTGATAATTCCGGTGGAACTTTTTACCGCGTCAATTAGAGGATTAGAACCGATTGAGCCTTTAGTCCGATTAACTCCCGGACGAATCCCTCAGCAGATACTCATCCAAATGTGGAAAGAAAGTTGTATCGCCGCGCTTGCCAAACCGCCGTTAGAAATCACTTTCCACATTCATCAGGAACAAAGACAATGGCAACTTGTAGTTCCCGAACAAACGCAAAGTTCTGGTAAATGCAGAGCGATTGAATACGGTTTAAATTCCTCCTACATTAACGCTAGTGTAGAGGTACATTCGCACAATCGGATGGCGGCTTTCTTCTCTGGTGCAGATGATGCCGATGAAGGGGGTTTCCGCATTTTCGTAGTTTTAGGGAGAGTGACTGAATCGAGCGCTGAAATTATTTGCCGCGTGGGAGTTTATCGACAGTTCTGGCACGTTCCGGCTGACTGGATATTTGAATTACCGAGTTTCATTGTAGATGTCACAGTTGGCGTAGAAAAAGACGATTCGATTTCTAAATTTTACTCTAGTTCTGTTGCGCCATCTTTGTTAGATGAGCCCATCGAACTGTAATAACAAATGGAGAATTATCTGATGTTTAATTATGATTATCTGGAAGCTTCGCCTTTGATTATCAGACAAGCTGATTCGATTGATTTTTGGCTAATTGGGGCGGGAGGAACGGGTTCTTGGCTGTCTTACCATATTGCACGGCTGGCACGGAGTTTGGGTAAGTCGGGGAAAAAGGTGCAATTTGCGATCGCAGATCCCGATCGAGTTGAAGAAGCCAACATCAGCAGGCAAGCTTTCTGCGATAAGGAAATTGGACTGCCCAAGGCGCAGGCTCTAGCGTTGAGATACTCTATCGCTTGGGGAGTTGACACGACGGCTTTCGTGCAGGTATTTGACCCCAAGCTAATCCGCTACGCCTACGACAAACTGACCATCCTGGTGGGGTGCGTGGATACAGCAGCCGGGAGAGCGGCAATTAATCAGGCTCTGGAGTTAAACCAATTTTACAGCCGTTCTGAAATTCCCCGCGTGTGGTACCTGGATTGCGGAAATCATGCAGCAGCCGGACAAATCTTGCTGGGCAGTTCTTTGGAAACTGACCCGGACTTCTATAATTTTGGGGGGCTGGGATGTGCTAGGCTGCCATCTCCGGTGCTCCTGGCTCCTGACCTTTTGAAACCGAAACCTCAAGAGTTGACAAATAATCTATCTTGTGCTGAGATGGCAGTGCTGAATGTGCAGAGCGAGAGCGTGAATGTTCGGGTGGCGGCTGAGGCGGCGGATTATTTGTACCGGATGGCTGCGGGCAATCTCAAGCGGTTTGCGACCTATTTTGATTTGGAGAGTGGGACGGCGCGATCGCTTTACATTACTCAGCAGTCTGTGTGCGCGGTGGTAAAAGCGATCGCAAGTGAACCAATAACACCATGCTAACCTGATATTAAGCTTTAAAAAAATGTAGCTTTAGCAATTGAATCTACTATGAGCCATATCACGATTCAAAACTTTATCGCCTGTCGCTCAAATAATTTCAGTTGTCCATGTTTGTCAGCAAATCTCTAAAGTCTGCTATTCCCCGAGCTAATAAACGGTTGATCAAATCCTCTGCCAACCTATGACTGGCCTCATGTCCGCTTTGAAGAGCGGTCAATAGAATAGTGCGGCTGTCCTCCTGATAACAGGAAAAAGACCAGTCCTCGCTTCGGAGTTCATCAGCCATCAAACTCAAGCACTCAACTACAGAGAGCGGCATTAAGGGAGCAAGTGCAACCAAATGAGTTAGCAGCTGGTCATCGTAGTCTATATCTTTAACCAGTCTGATAACGTCTTTTAGTTGAGCGATAGCCCAATTGCTATCAAACTTTCCTGAAGCGAACCACCAGCTAAAATATCTCAAATCTAATGCTTGTAAGTTACTTGCTGTTGCATTCTTGACTTGGCTAACACGCCATTCGCAAAGTCTTTTCAATCGTTGGAGCAAATCAAGTTCTACCTCAGAATTTCCATAACGTAGCTGCTCTCCAATCTGCCTCATGAACTGTTCATGATGTTTGCCTGAAGCTTTTGCAAAGAATTTTTCTAGCAACATATCAGAATCACCAAGCTCTAAATCCCCATTCCAGTAGAGATATCGTAGGTGTGCAGCTAAAGCTTCATCCGTTCTTGAGGGATTTTGCGATTCGGGAGTAGCAGCACCAATTTGCTCAATGGCATGGTTGTACTCTTTTCTGAGAATTACAAAGATTATAGAGTTAGGATCATACCAGAAAGTAATGTAACCTTCCCAAGCCGCATCCCACAAATCTTGGAAAACCTCGTCTCTAGGAAAAATCCTATTCAAGTTGCGAGTAGTCCAGTTTGAATCGAGATTTATTAGCTGCGGAAACCATGCGCCGTAAACAGAGCGGATTGTGACGGAAGGATCGTGTGCTGGATTCAGATGGCGCTCAAAAACTTCCCGTACTTCAGGAATTTTGTCAAAGCTTAATTCTGCCTGCTCCTCTAGGTTTTTATCTGCCTTGGTATGCCGATTTATCCATAGAGCATATTGGAAAACTGCGTGCATTGCTTTGCCCCTAACAGTATTAACAGCAGTCTCAGCATTTGTAGCATTTGAGTAACGATAGTGTGCCTCAAAACCAGGTGTAACGGAATGATCGTCAGTCAGCTGCTCTAGTATTGTCCAAACCAGATTGCAGAATTCAATAGGAATTTCATTTACCCCTATTGGTTGCAGACCACTTTTGATAAGCGTCACTACTTCGTTGCAGATGTAATTCCAGTCCTGATGCCAATCTGTAACCTGGTCTCGACTTCCAAGTATTTCTGACTTTTGTGTTAGTATCCAAGCGCAAAATTCAAGCGGTTGTAACCAAGAGAATGCCTGCCGTTGTCCGTGAGTTGACAACGCATGAGTCAGACCACTTAAGAATCCGCCCCTATATTGCAAGTTCACTTCTTTGAACTGTTCGATTTCGCTTACAAAAAATTCTGGATTTTGAGCAATAGTTTTAGAAAGCTCCATCGACAGACCCGCACGGGATGGTGTGAATAATCTTCCAGAAGGTTCCCATTCCCTCAAAAAATCGAATAGCTCTGAAATAGTCATGAAAGATAGTTCTTCAGCAGACTTGGGGCTGGTAGGCCCTTGCCATACCCCAGTACCTCTAACAGCCTCTAAAGGCGCAGGAGAACCAAGTTCTGTAACCAACTGCTCATATTGCAATTGCCACTCGCTTGAAAGACTACCACTTAAAATTCCTAGCCTGTCTCGCTGCCATTGTTTTACGTAACCAGTTGTGTCCTCTTCACAAACCTCTAATTGATTGGTTGGCCCTTCTGCAATCCAACTTAGAATTGTCTCCTGTACTTCAGAACCAATGTCAGCAAAACGCTCTCTGAGCAAAAGTGCATATTCATGGCAGTAAAGTATCGGCTCATTCAAGCGCAGTTTGTCAGCTAAAGCTTGTGCCATCATGTCGGGAAACTGGTTAGGAAAGCGGCGAAGTAGGTTAAGTCTGATACGATGAAAAATTCGCCAATGATAGCCATCAATAACTTGCAGCAGTGGCGACAATTGCTCGGGAGGATTTCTAGCAATTTGTTCTATAGTCTCCCATACCGCAGTTGCTAAAAAGTTCCTTACGTCATAGGGAACATTTGGCTGATTACTTTCAAAACTGGGATACCAATTATATGAGTAATCTTCAAAAGTTCCAGCCTGGCGAGGTATCTGCGAGAAGGCAATAGCATGATTTAGTAAATTGCAGAGAAGTTTCAATGTTTCATTGGCTGCTACTGCCACTAATTGTGGTATGTGTTCTGTAAGAATTTTTTGATAATTCCGGTCATCGCAGCGCTTGCGTATTCCTAGAAACAAACCATTGCTTTGAGGATTTTGCTGTACATTGAGAAGCTCGTGAGCCAATCGGACTGCTGCATTAATTTGGTGATTGTTTCCTAGATAAACAATCAGTTTACCCAAATTTTCTGGTAATCTCAAGTACAGATAGTTCTGCTCTTTGAGCCATTCTATTTCTTGCTCTACCCAACGAGTCGCCAAATCTGGTAGCATTGCAAGGGCTCCTTCAGCCAAATCTTCGTGTACGAAAGCATTTTTTGTCCCTGTTTTTAGAATCTCTAGTGCAATATCTAGAACTTTTGCTGGTTCTTGAGAAGCCATCCGTGCTAAGTAGCGGGACTGAGGCCATTGCCTAAAAAGAATCCTTCCTGTATCTGTATCAACTTCTGGCTCAGGTGGACTTTTGAAAAAATCTTTGTCCCGAAGTTTGTCGATCCATCCTGGGAAAGACAACCGTTCAAAAAAGTAGCTGATGGCTACAAAGCTATTAGGAACATTAAGGCGAAGGTTTTTTAAATCATCTTTTGTAGGTTCAGGCTTGGATAAAAGCTCATTTAGAAGAATATAGACTCTCGAATAGCGAGTTTCAAATTTGTCAAGGATAATATACAATACTGTCTGAATTTCCCTCCAAATTTGTTTGAATCTTTCATCAAGTGGACGTGGCGGGCCAAGATCGTTACGATGTGCGCGACCATGCAAACCATATTCATTTTGTCTACCTGCTAACTTCAGCCAAGTTTGAGCTACTGTCTCTGTTTCAGGAATGCCCAGTGCTTGCAAAATAGCACTAATTTCATCTTTATGAGAAGGAGCCTGATTAGATTGTGAAAATTTATCCCCGCAGCTTGGACACTTAGACAAATTGGGGTTGCTTACCACAGGTTTTGCTAATGGCTCTAACACATCGCGTAACGCACTCTCAATTTCTCGCAATGAGTGAGCTACATAATGTGTTGTGGACTCTAACGGCGACTCCATTTCCATGAGGCGACAGGCATCGCGGTAGAAGGCAGCAGAACCAGGCCCTACAAGTGAGTTTAGCCAGTGGTATATTTGCTCTTGCTGTTGATTGTTAAGGGGATAGGGGCTCATTCTTTACTGTATGGTACTTGTATTATATTTTGTATTATAAAGGGTTTTCCATTAAGGATAGGTCAAAACTAAAAGATATTAAACGTTTAAAGGGCGGCTACCGCCGCCCCATCGAACCAAACACCCCATGCCTCTGCTATGTGTCCCCCTACGCCTAAACCCTATCTATATATGTAGGGTCAGCCTGAACTCGCTCATCAAACTCCATATTCTCCCATTCTGTAATAACTCTCCCCGGTCTGTCCATCAAATCCGCCGGAGCGCTACTGGGACGCACGAATGGATATTTCTCCTCATCCTCCGGCGCAATCGCCAATTCCACCAGCTCAGTATCTTCATCTTCAAACAGAGCCGGATTAACAATTGTATCAACCTTTAGTTCCATTTCCATCACCTCAAAAACACTTCCAACGGTCAACACTTGACCGAGTTTCAACCTGTTAAGGCTTAGATAGACTTTTCTTACCAGCCTTACCAACTGTTTCAACAATTCCTATTCTAACACCTCAATTCTAGGGAGAAATCAACTCATGGTCGCCACAATTGCCACCGAAGAAGGACTCAAAATTCCCGTTTTCGATGCCGCTTACACCGATGCCAAAGGTCGAAATGTCGGCAAATTCTTCAACAACCCAGAAATCCTGCGCCACTCAATTCTGCAAGCGATGTTTGAGCCAGAAAAACTGCAATCATTAATGATTGTCAAACTTGACAAATCCAATCCCGACCCTCACCAATTACGCGCCAGCATCCACGACCCAGAAGACGGCATCAAGCGACGCATGATATTTCAATCTGGAAACAGTTATTACTTTGGTGACGAAACCCTAGCCAAAAAGATAGGAGACTTATTCGTAACCGAAAAAGACACCGCCTGTCGCTACGGTTCCCTTCTAGTCAGCACTTGTATGTCCGGGGTATCAGAATGCGACAACCTGCGAGTAAAAATTGTTGATTTCACCGACCCGCAATATGCTAAATATCGAACCGGAGACTGTCACGGTGCCATCAGTTCCGAATTACTCAAAAGCATCGGCGGCGAGAAAAATCGAGCCAGCCAATTCCGTTTCGCTTGGCTACGCAGTTGGAATTCAGAAAATACAGAATCCTCACCCCAAGTCAGCTTTTTGGCTAAAGGAACCCTCCGTCCCGATGACAATTTACTCGACTCATTAGCCGACTCTGAAGGGAACAAACCTCAACTTATTTTAGACCGCTCCAGCATCAAAGGCATCAATAAAAAACAACTCAAAGAACTCATTCCTTGTGGCGACTACGAATTACCCAAAGCCATCCTTGGCAATCGCAAAAACAGTCAAATCGGCATCACCCAAACAAGCTGGCAGTCCACCGGGGTTTGGTTCGACGAAGAAGCCCAAAGACAAGACCTCGTGCCAGCAGCTAAAACCGCAGCCCAAAGACTGGCAGCACTACAGCGCGATCCGATGAAATTGCGCCAAGCCATGATTGAAGATTACGATAAACGCGAAGCATTTTTAGCGCGTTTGAACGAAAGAAAACTCAAGGAACAGCCGGAAAAACTATCAACTACAATTGAGGACGAAATCAACGGTGATAGCGAGGAAAGTACCGAAGATAAAAAGCGGGAAAGACAAGACATCCAGATGCTCAAAGCCGATAAATTTGGACTGATGATAGGCAGTCCCGAATTCACCAATATGGCAGAAAGGTGGCTGGCATCCAAATGGCGAAATCTGGCAACCAGAGGCGCTTTATCAATGACTTCAGCAATGGCTTTACCCTGCGAAGATTTACCCAAAGGCACGGTTTGCGCTAACCATTTAGAAGAAGGAGAATGCGTTCAAGGTCGATTCCCAATTCTCAACAAAGATGGTCTGAGAATATATCAAAATATACACGCAAAAAACCTGGAAAATATTCCAGAAGAAACCCGCACTGTGATGGCGAAAATTAAAGGTGTAATTTGGTTCCATCCCAAAGACTTAGAAAAGTTCCATCAAGGTGATTTTGACGGTGACGAACCCTTTGGAATCGAATCTGGAAAAATCCCTCACATTGCCCAACAAATATTACCAGCACAAGACGGGTTATTTGACTTCGGGGAAGTCGTACAAGCTGAGAAAGTTCCCTATACGAAAGTTCGGTATCGAGAAGACGATTCTGAAGTCAGACAAGGTAAAGTTAAAGCAGGCGATCGCAAATTTACCACCCTAGAACAAATTGGAGTTGCCAGCTCTCAAAATGAAGTCGGAATCGTCGCCTTAGCCATTGGCAAAGTAGCAGCCGCTATCCCCAACCCCGGCGAAGATGAAAAGCTATTTCTCAAGCAGCAAAAGCGATTCATCGCCGCTCTCAGCATCATGGAACAGTACGAAGTTGACTACCAGAAAAACTCGCTGCGGGGTAAAGATGCCAAAGAAGTGAAAGAGAAAACAGGTCTAAATCCCGAAAGTTTACTAGAAAAAGTAGATGAATGGTGCGAGAAACATAAAAGCTGCACTTACTTTTTCCAGTACAAAGGAGATGACCGACTGTACAAACAATTTCCCATGCCCGCCGACTTCCCCAATGCTGTTTACGTTCTAGCCAAAGAAGCCGTTAACCCTTATTGGGAACAAACCCGACTGGTTCACCGTAACCGAGATGAATTTCAGCACATTCTACCCCCAATTCCCGCTTATCTAATCGTGTCGAAAGACGACCGCAAACAACTGGATACAGCAGGCATTGAGTACGAAAAAGAAGGCAAGGAATTGCACGTTTCTTATGAGTACAAAGATACCCTATTAGAAAAAGAAATCGAGTACCGCCACAGCAAAGAAAATGAGCTTTCCTGGTCAGAAAACGAATTACAATGGGCAAAAGACCTGGTGCAGCGCTTTCAAGAGGACAAAAGCATTATCTACGATCGCACTGGCAGCGATATCAAAGCTCGAAAAGAGGAAATGGGCAAACTTTATGACAGTTATCGAGCGGAGATTGACGAAGTTTGGGATACTCCAGACAGAAAAACCAGCGCTGCTCATGCCTTATTCCAAGCGACCCACACTTCCGATAATTTGAGCAAACACCGGACAATTTGCCAGAAAGTAGCAGAGGATTTGGAAATTACCTTTTCCCTCCAGGAAGACTACGAATTGCTCCACGAAGCCTTACCGCGAGATGTCTACGTTCTGCAAGTTCCTTTCCAAAAAGTGAAAACAAAAGATGGCAGAACCATTGACCTCCCTAATCAATGGAAAGACGCACTCGATAGCAAAGGCATTGCATACGAAGCCACTGCTCATCCCGAATTGCCTCTAGTCGAATTCGCCTTTAAAAACTTACCTCAGAGCATGGTGGCGAAACTGGATGCCAAATACGGAGACAATTCTAACGATCGCATCGATACCGATTCTTTGAAGGTAACAAACTACTCTGGTAATGAAACCAGACTCCTCATCGTTCCTCCTGTCGATTGTCGCTGGATTGAGTCTCAAGATAAAGCAGGTAGAGGCGCACTTGTCTACAAATTATTCATGGATGAAATCTCCGATGCTTTGTCAAACTATCGGGTAAATCAGATAGAAGTGGTCAATGTCAAACATCCCGATAACGACTACTCAGAGGAAGATTTCTCCAAGTCAAAATGGAAAGATCGGAAAGTCACTGTGCAAGTGGGAACGATCGATTTACCTCCCACTCACGAGAAGTATTACCGATTTCAAGGCACTCCCATTATCCAGCTTGACGAGAAAAACTTGGGTACATTTTCCCCCCAAAGTCCTAAGTTGCCCCCTGGAACCACTTTTGAGGCAATGCTTTCCCCCGACAAAGGCGGCAGGTCGGTTATGCTGAAAGTCGATCGCGAATCGATTCGGTTGCCTGAAATTCAATTGCCATCGATCGATTCACCTGAAGTATCTCAAAGTTCAGATTTGGCAAAGCCTGCGGGAAACGCGATTCGCGAAGCGATCTGCCCAAACGGAATCGCTCAAAACGATAACACGCCCCAACCGCCAAAATTCCAACAAGAACCTGCTTCAAAACCAGAAACGGCAGTTAATAACGGAAAGGGCGACACCACTAACGCTAAAGCTGACAACTGGCGGCTTTCTCTGCAAGACACGCTCTTTAGCGTCGTGTCGGAAACATACAAGCAACGCCAATGCCAAAAGGTGGCGGAGCGATCGCAGTCTCCTTCCGATAGCACTCAGCACTTCAAGTTTGGTGACAACCAGTGGACGGCTTACGTGCAGCCGAACGGGGATTGCTTTGTCAGAAACGAGTCCAAGCGCACCGTGTTTAAAGCCAACGTTAACACCGGGGACGTTCAAATTCCCCTGACAGAGCAAGCTGCGGCTCGTTTCCAAGAGATGATTGTAGAACGAGAAAAAGCTTTGTCCCAGTCCCGAACTACTTTCACACCTGCGACTGAATCGAAACCGAGAGAACTGGAAATGGTTTAGTTGAGTGGGGGTGGTTGGGGATTTGAGGGCGATCGCCCAGGAGTCAATGGAAAATTTTCCATTGGCTTCTGTTGTACGCACAACTAAAAGTATGTTATGGGTTATACTTAAACCACTTTTTCCCGTCATCCTAAATGAACGCTTCGCTTCGCAAATCTCTGTAGTATACTTGTGCTATCCTAACAAT
The DNA here is from genome assembly GCF_036706065.1 of Microcoleus sp. A2-C3. Classification (NCBI taxonomy): domain Bacteria; kingdom Bacillati; phylum Cyanobacteriota; class Cyanophyceae; order Oscillatoriales; family Microcoleaceae; genus Microcoleus; species Microcoleus sp. A2-C3. The sequence goes on from NZ_JAUBVX010000011.1 coordinate 45,770, forward strand.
TAGCTTGAAAACAAAGTTTTTTAATGTCAGCTAAAGATTTCTTTCACAAGACAGTTAAAACATCTCTCGAAAAAGATGAGTGGACAATTACAGACGATCCTCTATTTATTCAAGTTGAGGATGTTGATTTTTACATAGACTTAGCAGCAGAGAGAATCCTAGCTGCTGAAAAAACTGGTCAAAAGATAGCAGTCGAGGTAAAATCTTTTCTAGGAGCGTCAGACGTGACTGAGTTTCACATAGCACTTGGTCAATGCCTTAACTACCGTTCAGCTTTAAGATTGACAGAGCCAGAGAGAACTTTGTATTTAGCAATTACCGTAGATATTTACGATGAATTTTTTAGTCGTAAATTTATTCAAAGAGTAATTGCAGAACATCAACTCAAATTGCTTATTTTTAACCCCGAACGAGAGGAGATTGTTCTATGGAAGGAATGAATTACCGTGAAGTAGTGCAAACAATTCTTAAAAATCATGTCAAAAATCGGTCAAATAGCCAGACTGAAGTCCAACTGATATTTGATCCGGAACGCGATCGCTATCAAGTTCTTAATATTGGTTGGCAAGATTTAACACGAGTATTTGGTTGTATCATCTACGTGGAAATTAAAGATGGCAAAATTTGGATCGAACGGGATGGAACGGAAATCGGAGTTGCTAATGAATTAGTAGAAGCTGGGGTTTCTAAACAAGATATAGTTTTGGGTTTTAAAGCTCCATATAAACGTAAATTTACTGAGTTTGCTGCCAGTTGAAGGAAATAAATCGCTCGATCGCTATCTTAATCCGCTCTGTCGCCGCGCTGGTTCAGGTACTAACATCGCTGATGTTACGACAAAAGTCAGGTTCTTCTAAGAGGTAATATCCGTCGGCAAGAAGCGCAAGTTGCATCCTCCACACAGAGGGTGCAACTTTTTGTGAGAAGGAACGCACCACGATTGTTACTGAAGACCACAAAAGACTTTATATTTTAACCCTTCTATTTCCTAATATTTCCTCTTATTTCCTCTTATTTCCTAATATCTCCTACTTCTCCCTAAAATTTCCTCTTATTTCCTCCAAAATTCACAAATTTTAATTAAGTTAAATTAACTTTAGCTGCTTTTTAATAGCTTTTTTGTACTCCGACACCTCTTAAATCCTCCTAATTAGTGCGCTAGTCGCATAGCAAGCCATGTCAAATAGACGTAAGAGGGGGGTAAAAATGAGTAAATCGCCCAAACCGCCCAATTGTCAGAATTTGTGCAAAGGGTAACGACATATCCTCGCTTCAGCACAAGTAGCTGACGAATAGCTCTCCTCTGGCTACCGCCAGTTAGCAGGGCGATCGCTTACCCTTAAAATCGACCAAATGCCACAAAAACACTACGCGCCCACTGAAATATCGCATCCAACCTATACTACTGCCCCTGAAGCGAATGCGATCGCCCTGCCTGACTACTGGGCGCAACCGGATTTTAACTTTGGGGATACGGTGACAGACAATGAAGAATCTTATATCGTCATAGGTTTGGCAATGGACACACACTTGGACATTTGGAAATACTTGTGTCGCACCCCGAACAATACAGAGCGATTCTTCTGGGAATATCAACTCAGACTTGCTTAAACTTCCAACACTAAATATTAAGACTTTGTTGAGCGACGGCGATCGCAAACTAAGAACCGTCCTCAACAAATAAGCGCTATTGGCTGTAAACCATGCTCAACAATGATGTAATTTGCAGGCTTCCATACAACAATGTCCGACTTTGATAATTTCATTGGCTACAAGCAATCCAGGCAGCAGTATCTACCGTTGAATCAGCCATTTGGATGATAAAAACTACTCTGGTAGCTTCTCACTAATGCGACTTGTGACCGAACAAAACATAAACCGAAAGAAACAGCCTCATCTCCAACAGAATTGCTGACAATTGAATCAATCAAAGCAATGGATGAGTCACCGCTCAAACCTTGCCATCAAGGTTCGGAAATTCTAGGTAACATCGGTTGCTCAGCATTAAATTAACTTGATGCCAACAACCGCTCAAACCTAATCCCTTGCTCTTCAACTTAGCCGTAATAAACCATTAGTTAGCCCTAGAGAATTGATGTGCTTACAACTGCAACTCTCCCCAAAAACCAACTTGATAAACCGAATGGAAAGACTGAAGTCGTCCGAGTGCGTCTAACCACCTTTGAAAAGGCAGAATTAGTCAAACGTGCCGCAGAAGCAGGTGAAAAAAGCCTGTCAGACTACTTGCGTAAACGCGCTTTTAGCCTTAACCACACAGTTCCCGCTATCAATGAAGGAACTTGTGCCCAACTGCGAAAAATGAGCATACACATTTGCCAAATGACCAGGGGTGTAGAGACAGCAGTAAAAGCAGGACAGTTACCCAAACAAAGCCTAGAAGTTCTGCAAGAATTCAGCAGAATGCTAGGCGAATATCACCAAGAACTAAGAGGCAAAGTCAGGAGAGAACTTTTGAGCGAAACCCGCGAACCAATACCCCCGCTTGTGGATTACCAATAAAGCGATCGCGCAACTAGCCAATAGTCCTGTTTCAATAGTTCGGACACCTTGGGAAAAAATCGTTGTAATGGTTGATTTTTCCTTAGCCCTAACTAGCCTCAAACCCTTATTCTGTCGTTGATCATCAAAAACTGTCCGAAGTATTACTGTTTGACAATCTAAAGCACTGCTGAAAGTTCAATATCGAACCTAACGGTCGCATCTAATTTCCTCGTAGGAGGTGAGAAAAAATGGCTGCCAAACTCTCAACTAAGCCAAACTCCAAAAGACAATTTTCTGCCCCAAAGCGTACTTGGTCTGTCCTAACAGCCACAGATCCCAAGCACGTCAAAAAGCTAGAACACATTCAGGAAACCCTCGATGCTGCCATAGAAACAATCCAAGAAGAAGGCGACATTGAGGACTGGGAGGATTTCAAAAACTTCGTTGAATCCTTCAACAAACGACCCGACAGAATCAATGAATCTGGCAATCACAAAGCTAGTGTCAGCATGGATTTAGTTACTGAAGGAAAAGAAGGTGAAGTGTCTGGCTTTGTTTTCTATTTAACTAAAGACCCCAGCCAAAGAACCAGCGGTGTCTATTTAGTAAAAAATCTGAAACAGGCTGACGTTGAAACCAAAGACAATAACAATTACTATACTCCATCCCAAATTATGGACTTAATCGGGCTGGATGCCACTGATGATTTAGAGGAGGACAGCATTTCCGAAGAATTTGATGAAGAACTAGATGATGAATTGGAGGATGACTTAAGCGATCTAGAAGAAGATGCAGACCTTCCCAGCCAAAATACGCAAACTCGCAAGTCATCGCAGTCCAAACGGCAGCTAGGAAAGTCAGTAGCTTCTAAAAATGCTACCAGCAGAACGCAAAAAAAGGAGGAAGAAGATAATATTGAAGAACTACTTTCTGATGATGATGATGCTCCTATCCCCAATGGTGTATTGGGCAAGATATCTAAAAATCGCAGCGTTCACAATCAGAATGATAACGGACAAATAAAGCAAAAAGTGGCTGAACAGCCCGAAGCAAAATATCCTTTACTCGACACCCTTGAAACTGTTCTAAAAGAAACCGATCGCCAAGGAGCAAGTGTCGCTTCTATGGGAAGCGAAATTAACGGATTAACCGTAAGTGGCTTAACCGTTCAAACTGCCTCTTTAATGGGTCTACTTGGAGCAAAGAGTATTGGGGAGCTAATTGATTACATTGAACGAGCGAGGGAAAAGGAACAGGCAGAAAAACTCGAAAAAATTCTCGAACAAATTGACTCATTAAACGATCGCGCTGACCAAGTTGCGACTCGTGCTAAACACGCTGATGTCATTTCGGGCATAGAGGCAATAGATACCCGCACTGAAAAACTTGCTGAACGGGCTAAGCAGGTATTAGAACCGCCTGCTGCAACTGAACCAGAGGAATTGGAAACGAGCCAGCCTCAGAGAAGCGATCGCGACATTGAAGCCAAGGGCACCGAGAAAGTTAAAATCAACAATCCCGAAGCCAAGGCAGCTCAAATTGGCGAAAAAATTGGCGAGCTAGAGAGCAAGCTCAACCCAAACTCCCAGAAATCTAGACCTCTACAGCTCGATAAAGATACCAGCATTAGCGAACAGTTAGACCAAATTCAAGACTATTTAGGCAACCTCTCAAAAAGGTTGGATCGCCTTGAAAGCATCGTTGACAAACTGGAACATAAAATGACCGTTCAGATGCCTCTGGAATCAGAATTTAATCCTAATTCACAAGTGCCAGAAACTCGTCAAAAAATTCAGCCCACAGTTACTGCACCTAACAGTATCGACAAGGAGGAAAGCGAACCAGAGGATCTTCTTAGTAAAATGGTAGCTCAAACAAAAGTACAGCAGCAACGAGAAACTGTAGCAGATTGCTTAGTCAATTATGCTTTCGCTACGGGGCAGCCTCCCCAATCGGGTATTGCTTTTGATGGTGGCGGCAGCTTGAATGTAACTGCTGAAAACAACGAAGTTAAAGTTGTCGTAAAAGGCAGCGATCATACCGAAATCTTTTCGGGAACCAAGAATGGCGAACGCTGGAAATTTGAGCCGGATCGGGACAAGCTAACTCCAGAAGAAAGAGAAGCCATTTTCAAATTGCCTCAGTCGGAAGAAGAATACAACAAGCTAGCAACTGCCCAGGCTTTAGTTGAAAAGTTTCAGGACACCTTCCCCAAACGCTTTAACGGGGAAAAAGATCCAGTGTTTCCTTGGAAAGAATCGCGCCGCGAAGACGGCACTCCAGGAGCAGTCAAATACGAATTTGAAATACTGGATCTGCCGGACGGGTCAAAACAACTGATAGGAACTGACCCCCGCCAAGGTGACGCACAAGTGTTCGATGCCGTTCTGGTCAAAGGAAAGCCGCCAGACGTTCGGCAGTGTCACATTGCTGTTGAAGAAATGGAGGCTGTAGTCGGCTCGCCAGAGAAAGAAAAAACTCAATTTAGAGATTCTCAAGCATCTAAAAACTACAACTATACCTCGCCAGAACGCAAAGAACAGTCGCGAGAAGACCGCGACGAATTGCAAGCTTAAACTACTTTGAGGAGAAACCCAATGCAAAACGATTACTTGAACAACAACTACCGCTCTCATGGCGATCGCACCAGCGTTGCTAACCAAGGCATTACCCACAAACGCCGCAGCAATTTTAGCAAATTCATGCGTAAATTCCAGCTAAATAATGCTGACTTGGCATTCATCGCAATTTGCCTAATGGCAACCATTTATCTAACTCTTGTCCAGCCCTTATTTGTCAGCGTATTTAGCTGTGCATCTCTGGTGTTCTTCGGACTGTGGCAAATTGCCCGCAGCATTCCCATCCTCGAAAAACTGCTGGGCAGCAAAATTCGCTTCTGGCACTTAACCGTTGCCGTCATCACAGTAACAATGTTCCTGAATAACTTTCAAACCCCAGCCCAAGCCATTTTTCTAAGCGGTCTCCAAGCATTTATGACCAATCTCGCAACCGAAGCGGGAGCCGCCGGAGGAGGAACAGCCATTGACGAATCAACCATCGTTTTAATTTTCAATGCCATTCGAGGCGTATTTCTCTTATTAGTAGCCGCCGCAGCTTTATTCGCTTACAACCAAGCGCAGCAAGGCAATGATTGGCGGCCAATTGTCACCCAAATTGCCCTCGCCTTCGGCATTGTAATTGCCATAGACGTTGTTACCTTCTTGTTCGTCGGCGACGGCAGCGGTACTACAGCCGGCTTGGTTCCCAACCTTCCTCCGCTGGGAGTGATTACAAGTTTGACCTTTTGGAACTAAGAAAAAGGAGTCACCAATGGCTTTGCAAGATCCCGAAAAAGACTTTATCAGAGTCAATAAAATCCTGGGCAAACAAGCAAGTATCGGGTTCATCCCTGCCAATCAAATTCTACCTTGGTGCTTCTTAACCGCCATTGCATACATCTTGACGATGGGTCTATTTAGCCTGGGACTGGGTTGGTTCTTCACTGTCTCGCTTTGGCTGATTGTAAGCTGGTGGCTCCTAACAGGAAATCAACCCCACCTTTTTACTGACAAATTCCGCAAGCCCCCCGGAGATGAGTGGTGTAGCGGCGACAGCTTCTATATTTCTCCCATCTCTTCCCTGCGCCCTCCTAGCATCCAAGGCAAACCTTACGATTCGCAAATCCGAATCAAATTGAAGCCCAAAATTGTACCCAATCAATATGGTGGAAGGAGCAAATTTATGCCTTTCCAAAATGAAATCAACCTCTGCTGTTTGGTGGAAATTGAAAAAGATGGCAGGCAAGTGTCTGGGATGCTCCTCAATAACGGAACTAGCTACCAACTGGTATTTGGATTCCGCCTCCGAGGACTTCATAACCTACTATTTAGGAGCGAAGTATCGGCATTTGCAGCTTCTCTTGAAGAAGGAATGAAAGACATCCCACCCAGTGAAAAAATCACTTTCTGCACCGGTTGTTACAGTAGCGATGCTGCTCGGCAAAAAGAATTAGAACAACTAGCTGACACCGCTGAACTCCAACCCGTATCTGTACTGCTCAGAAATGAACAGCGCCGCCTCCGCCAACAAACTCATCAAGGTACCAGGCAGGTATGGGAGCAAATTGCTTTCTGTACTTGGACGGCCGATAACGAAGGTGAAACCATCTCCAGGGATTTCATTGGCAAAGCCATTGATGGGGTCAAAAAATTGTGCGATTCGATTGTGGAAACCATTGCGGGCAACACGCGAATTTACAGAGAGCAATTTTACACGAAGCTGATCCTCAACTCTTTTGAACAAGGATTCCTCCGCTGGGAAATTCTCCTGAATACCAAAATGGGACTTGAAATCAGTCCCATGAATTCGTCAGAGCTTTGGGAGTGGCTGTGGCTGCGATTTAACAGCAGTAAACCACCGCAAATCCCTCAAATTGTTAAACTTGAAGAAACGCCTTCTGGCTATCAACTCAGCGAAATTAAGACAACTGAAAAACACATTTGTACAGTTTTAATTGAAGGAACGAATGGCGTATCCTCCTGCCCCGAACACCGCAAGAGCAACAACCGTGTCTATCTAACGGGAAAGGGAAAAGAATGCGCTGTCCTGACAATGTATGACGCGCCCGCAGGCTGGATTAATACCCGCCAGCAATTGAAATGGATTTGGGAGGTGATGTCCTCAAGCTACGTCCGCGATACAGAAGCTTGGGTAGAAATTAGCGCCGGAAATTCCCTCGTAATTAATGATAACTTAGCCCGACAAGCAAAAGGAGCAAAAGCCGCTAGTAGTAGAGCTGTAACTAAAGGGCAAGGGCGCGATATTGGCGCTGAAATTAAACAAGAGGAATCTTTCGATGCCCAGCGCCGGCTTTACCAAGGAGCAGTACCCCTGAATGCAGCCGTTGCCTTTTTAGTGTACAGAAACACAGCGGAAGAATTGAGCCAAGCCTGCAACGTACTCTCTAATAGTTTTGGAACTGCAAAAGTCATCCGCGAGCGGAACGTTGCCTGGGATATTTGGCTGCAATGCCTGCCCATTACTTGGAAATGGTTGCTGCATAGCGGTTCATTTTTGAGCGAACGTCGCCTTACCCTCGACACTGAAACTGCCGCTGGAATTCTGCCCCTCACAGTTCCCCGCGATTTGGATAAAAAAGGAGTTGAATTTATCACCCATCGAGGCGGCAAGCCAATTTTTATTGACTTGTTCTACAGCCAAATTAGCCGCGCTTTAATTACTGGCGAATCGGGTTCGGGCAAAAGCATTTTAGGGTGGCGTTTTGCCATTGAAGCATTAGCTAATAACATCCCTGTTGTCGGGATGGACATCAGCAGCGGAGGTAACAGTACCTTCAAAACCGCGATCGAACTTTTGGGCGACCAAGGCGCATATTACGATATCAGCCAAGGGTCTAGCAATTTAGTAGAACCGCCAGACCTCCGCAAGTTCGACAAAGCTGAAAGAGAACGGCGGATGGAATCTTGGAAAGAATTTATCCGCAAAGCTGTGGTGGCGATCGCAATGGGCAAAATTCACAATCCCCACTTAGCCCAGCGGGTAGATTCGATTATCCTACGAATGCTCGATATGTACCTCAGAGATCCAGAAATCATCGCTCGCTACAACAAGGCATTTGAAAGAGGGTGGCGATCGCCCGAATGGCAGCAAATACCAACTCTCCAAGACTTGCTAAGGTTTTGCAGCAAAGAAAGGCTCAATCTTAAGTCCTTTGAGGAGTTAGACAGACTAGCCATCAATCAAATCCTCAGCCAAGGAAATGCTTTGCTAACATCCCGCTTAGGAAAAGCCATCGGTCAGCCCAGCACATTTTCCCCTGAACCGGCTGTTAAATTCTTCGCCCTATCGGGACTTTCTAACGAACAAGATGCCTATTTAATGGCAATTAACGCCCATGCTGCTTGCATCCGCAACGCTCTTTCTCACCCCAAAAGCTTATTTATTGGAGATGAATTGAGCGTCCTACTCAAAAAAGATGGTTTTGCATCAGTTGTCGGTGAACTCTGCGCCACTGGTAGAAAAGATGGCATAGCCGTCTTGCTATTGAGCCAAGATTTTGATGCTATCTGCGAATGTTCGGCAGGAGCGCAAATTCTACAAAATATGGTCTACCGAATTAGCGGCAGAATCACCAATTCTGGAGTAGCAGCCGCTCACAAATATTTGGGGTACGACCCGCAAATTATCAGTTCAAATGCAACGGAATCTTTTCTACCCAGAGCTGCTGACCTCTACTCCTGCTGGCTAATTGAGAAAGGAGGAAGATTTTGGCGATCGCGATTCTACCCCGGAGAGATGATGTTGGCATCAGTTGCTAACAATCAAAATGAAAAAGAAGCCCGAGATCGCATCATGGCTCAATATCCTCCTACCCTCAAAGGGCAGCTTCAAGGGCTAAAGCATTTCACCCAAGAATACATTGCAGCGGTGAAAGAAGGAAAAGGCTTCGACCACATTGGTCAAAATTTAGAAATTGCCACCATAGCTGGCAATGCTCAGCCAAAAGTAGCATCCGACGTTCGCAGTAACAAGTCTCAAGTTTTTGCAAAAATCCCCAAATAACTGCCATGAAATATCAACTTCAATTAATGCAGCAACCTGCTACAAAACTAGCAGCAGTTTCCCTGTTAGCCAGTTGGGAATTAATCGTTCAAATCAGGCCAAGTTTAGCTCAAACAACTCCTCCTTTCGTACCCGGTACACAAGAAACGACTGTAAAAACTCCAGCCCCAAGCGTTTTCGTACCCGGTACACAAGAAGCGACTGTGAAATCTCCAGCCCAAAACATTTTCCTGCCAAGTACACAAGAAGCGGCTGTGAAAGCTCCAGCCCCAACTGCGGGAAGTTTCTTAGCTCCCATTGCAGATGTTTTCAAACAAGTCAACGATTTTATCGGCGACATCCAAGGGTTCGTGCAAAACGAGCTATTTGGCTCCTTAAACGAACTCCTTTCCTCCTCTCTCGGAGCTATCCAAATTCCTGATTTGAGCCAAGTCAGCAGCCAAATTATTAAAGCTCCAACATCCCAGACAGAAGGAACAAAACTATCAGATTTACTCGAAACTAAATCGAGCAAATTAGACGGCAAAGGTTCATATAACATCATGTCTGACTTAGACGCTCAAGCTCAGCGCAGCGCCGCTATCGGCATAGCTGACGGAGCAACCCTCAGCAAAGAAGCTCAAAACAACAGCTTCCAAGTATTAGAAGCCACTCGCCAAGATACCGAACAAAACGTCCAATTGGGCGAAGAATCCCAGAGCCTCGACGTTACTCAACAAATTCTCCAAAACCTATCCCAACAGACCGCATTGAGCGCACAAGTCCAGATGCGAAATTTACAGGAAGCTCAGCAAGCTCGCACAGATCGAGCCATTAATAACGTGCTGCTGTCGCAAGCTGCTAAGGAAATATCCGCGATCAACACGGGAGAGCGCCGAGGCAGCACTGCGTCTGGAAATCAAGCCAGCTATCAGGCGGGAATGCTGATGCTCCCCGGCGGCGGCTACTTGGGAAAACCGAGTGGCAGCAGCACAACCCCGATTTCAACTAACAGGTTCGTCGCTCCCGATTAATGCTCCGAGCAGTTAAATTGAATCCCCAATTATCTGCCTAATTTGCGTGCATACAGACAGTGTTGTCCAATACAAAGTCGAAGTTTTCTCGTAGAAACAAATGATAGAATTCTTAGCACAAATTACACCAACAACAAGTGGCGCAGAAGGGTCAGCCTTAGACATCGTTAGCGAGTCAATTAACCTAGCTAAGACTACCTCAGAATCTTGGGACAAAGTTTGGATTAGCACTATTGACCCAATCGCTTCTGGGCTGTGGGTCGGCTTAGTATCCCTCGGCATCACCCTAGCAGCCGTCAGCATCCTGTTCTTAACTCTAAGCAGCGGGAAAGACATTATCGAAAAACAATCATGGTCAGAACTAGCAGCACTGTTCGTCTGGCCGCTCGTCATCATGCTGTTCCTCGGCGCTAACGGCAAATTGCTAGCCAATACCGTCATTTTTACCAGAAGTTTTGCCTACAGACAAGTCCAGAGTGTCCTAGAAGCGCAACTAGGAGAAATGACATTTAGGGACGCAATCGCTAACGTCACTATCAGCAATATCGGCCGCCAACAACTAGAAAATCTCTACGGTGAATGCCGAAATAAAGTCGGAGAAGAACTGGTTACTTGCTGGAATTCCAAGCAAGAAGCTGCTCAGAAAATCGTTAGCGAAGCTGAAAGGCAAGCCGCCGGCTCTGCCCCTCTGCAAGCGCTGCGGGCTTTTGGTGAAACCCTGTGGAATAATAGCTTGCTCGGTGCTGCTCAAGATGCCACAACTTTTATAACTGACCCCGGTTCAGTGTTTCGAGAAAAAGCAGTGCCAATCATTCGATTCATCTTGTACAGCATCCAATGGGCGTTTGTCAACATCCTTGAAGCAGCGCTTTTACTAACAGCACTCTTTTCCCCAATCGCAATGGGGCTGTCCCTACTTCCCTTACAGGGCAGGCCTATTTGGGCTTGGGCAACTGGATTCTTGAGCTTATTTGGTGTCCAACTTGGATACAACATCGTCGTCGGACTAGCAGCCACCGTGCTAATCAATTCTGGAGCCGAATTAGCTAGCGATGTTGCCTTTCTCTTTTTAATCAGCATTTTTGCACCCGGATTAGCTCTATTAATTGCTGGTGGTGGTGGAATTGCTCTGTACAACGGCATTGCTAGCAATGCCAAACAACTCGTTGATGTTTTGAGCAACGCCATAGGAGCAGCCGCTAATTTGGCAATGAACAAAGGATTTAAGTGATGTCACTCTTAAAAGTACCGATTTTTCACACTTACCGAAATGTTTTATGAAGCTGCAAAGATTTTCACAACCAGCATTGTTGCCAGAAGCTAAAAATCTACTGGCATTGTGCTTCCTCATCCTAACTGGAGTAAATATCCTCTCCCTCATTCTGCACCTCTTCATCGCCTACCGAATCAACTCAGTAGCGGCTATGAAAACAACACAAGTCCAGCTAATCAACGGTCAGACTTACTACGTAGCGGAACGAGATCGGTTTTTTCGTTATCCCTCAGTCATCCAAAACTTTGTCAAAACTTGGGCCGAGTTAACCTTCAACTGGGACAATAAAATACCGGGAACTAACGATACAGATTCAGGGATTAAAGTCAATTCTAAACGAGTTCCTACCAGCACTTATTTTGCTTCGTTACTCCTAGAACCCAATTTTGGCAAAGCTTCCCTCCCTGACATAGCAGAACTCGTCCCCAATAAAGTTTTTACGGGTCAATTGCGAGCAACAGTCATCATTTCTTTTTTATCCGAACCCAGAGAAGTCCGTCCCGGCGAATGGGAAATTGACATGATTGCCACCCGGTTGCTTGTAGATCGCACGTCAGGAATCGATCAAAGAATTCCTTTCAATCGCACTTTCAGAATCAAAGCTGTAGAAATCCAAACCCCGCCACTAGGTAGCCAAGCCTCAGCTTTTGAACAGAAAGTTTACGACCTTCGCTCGGCCGGTTTAGAAATCAACAAAATTACTGAATTCCAACCCAAATAATAGGCTCAAAGTCCAAATAAGAGGATATAAAAACATGAGTGAAAAAGAACTTCAAAATGGACAGGAATTTGATGGCGAACCCGATGAAATTGAAGAAGTTTCCTACAATACGCCACCTAACAGCACAACTAGCCATCCTTTTAATGGCAACAATTCCTCTAATGAAGCCAATAACTTTTCCCACAGTTTTAATGGCAACAACTCCTCTAATGAAGCCAATAACTTTTCCCACAGTTCTAACAGTTTTCAGGCAGCTAACGCTCCTGATGGCGCTGGCAGCAATGGTAAAAAGACGTTCGGCTTGCGCTCAGTTGAGCCGTTGAGCCGTGAGGAGGAAAGAGAATTAGCTGGACATGACGGAGAAACCGATGAATTATTGACCTCTGAACACAGAATTAAACAGGACAACGAAGGAGCAGAAACCCGTTCTGTTTCTGAGAAGCCCGAAGTTCGGACGTTTTCAGTATTAATGGGTACTGGCGCAGTTCTCGGCATCTTGGGATTTTTTTGGTTTGTGTTCTTTGCTCCTAAGCCCGTCCGCCAACAGGCAAAGACGGCGAACCCTAAACCTGCTCAAGTTTCTGAAGACGAGTCAGGAGAACTAAAAAGTCGGCTGGCATTTCAAGATCAGCAGCGGGCGCTAGAAGTTCAGCCGCCTGAACCTAAAAATCGATCGACCCCTGCTCCCAAACCGATGCCTGCACCAAAACCTGCACCAGCCGCTAGAAGGTCTCAACCCCCGAGACCGGTTCAAAACTTTAATCCGCCACCAAGGACGGTACAGACCATTCCTCCTCCACAGCCGCCATTACCGCGCCCTGCACAGCAGCCTGCACCGCCCCCGCCTCGCCCTCGTCCGACGCCATTACCGCGCCCTGTGCCGCAACCCGCACTGCTGGCACTTCGACCTGCGCCACCACCCCCGTCGCCCTCACCAGAAAAAGTAGACCCTTACGAGCGCTGGGCGCAATTAGCTTCTCTGGGGCAAAGCAGAAGTCAAGCAGTTAAAGAGCTAAATGCTGGAGGTATTTCTGCTAGTTCCGCAACTTTCCCTAGCCAGATCGCGCCGGGGATGACAGCGGCAAGCTACCCTGCCGTGCCGCCAGCAATGCCAGTACCGACACCGCCCCCCAGTGCAGTAGCAATTGCGCCAGTAGCAGCACAGGCATCGCTCCCCAGTGCAGTAGCAATTGCGCCGGTGCCATTGCCCCAACAGCAGCCGATGCCACCGATTTCTCAAAACCCGCAGCCAGTGCTAGTCAGTTCGCCAAAAAGCCCACAATCTGCTGCACCAATGCAAGAGATACCCGCGATCGCAATTGGAGTTCCGGGCTCCTCTGCAAACGCCAATAGAATGACCCCTGGAGAAGCTGGAATCCTCAACCGCACGACCACCGAAAACAGTACAACAATCAAAGAGATAGCCATCGGGTCATCGGGTCAAGCTCTTGTAATCGTGCCGATGATTTGGGACGAAGCAGGTCAAAGCCCGACAGCCGGAAGGTTTGCCGTCCAATTGACCGAAGACATAATGGCAACTGACGGGGCGATCGCCTTACCATCTGGCACCGTCTTAATCACTCAAGTAGAAAATGTCACGCGCGGAAATCGACTGGTTTCTCAAAGCGTAGTAGCGCTTGTTTACCCCGATGCTGCTGGCCGCATCCAACAAGTACCCATTCCTCCCGGAAACTTAATCGTTCGCGGAACCGATAACCAACCTCTCATTGCCGACAGTTTATTTGACAGAGGTTCTGAAATAGCCAAGGCTGATATTTTAGTAGGAATTCTTGGCAGCTTGGGGCGGGTAGGAGAAATAATCAATCGACCAGCCCAAGAAACTTTCAGCCAGCAAAGCGGCTTTTTGGGCAGTACGGCTGTTAAAACCACAACCTCGCCTAAACCTAACATCCTAGCCGCCGCTTTAGAGGGATTCTTTACACCTACTGCCCAACGGCTGCGAGAAAGATCGGATCGCAACGCCCAAGAACTTTTAAAGCAAGGAAATGTAGCGATTGTACCAGAAGGAACTCAAGTTTCAGTATTTGTCAATGCCTTTGTCACAGTGCAAAGATAACGGAGGTAAAATAACCATGAACAAACTCACTCGAAAAATTAGTTTGGCTTTAATTTATCCTGCCTTAATAATTGCCACTGTATTCACTACAGTTAATATTGGGCAAGCTCAAACATCAGCGCTAAAAATTGTTGGAAGAGATGCAGCAATCAATACAACTACCAACCTTCAAGTATGGTCTGGCCGTTCCAGCGTTATTGACTTTAGCCAGACTGGTGAAGTCATTATTTACATCCGGTTAGCAGATCCTTCCAGGGCTGTCTTTAACACTGATGCTGAATTAAAAACTAACCAAGCTAGAACCATATTTGTCCAACCAATTCAACCCTTACAATTCCCTGGCGCTACAACAGCAAACATTACTAACCTATTCGTTAAAACTCGCTCTCCAGAAGGAATTGAACGCCTTTATACCTTTAATATCGTTCACCAGAATGGGCAACCTACTAATAATGGCATTGCCATCTCTACGGTAGTGCCTGGGCAGGAGCCAAGCGTAACTTTAGCAGACAATCGAACGGCTGCGCTCAGCGACATCGAACGGGGATTAGACATTGCCATCCTTCGAGGTTACACGCCTCCCAATGACCCCGTTGTCTTCAAAGTTCGAGAGTTCATCGCTCTAGCTCGAAATGGCACAGCTATTGCTAAAGCTGCTGAGAAAACTAATCTATCAATGTCTGTTGTTATTTCACTAGGGCAGCTAGGAATTAGTCGTGAATTATTGTTTGGGATACCACAAACACCTTCTCCTCCTATTCCCTCCAACTCAAATCTTTTAAACTCAATTCCACGTAAACCTTAGTAATTTACGCATGATCAATGCACCCTCTTTAGCATTGTCCATTGGCATTCGTCTTTCAACATCGAAACTGTGCTGTATAGCCTTTCTCACAAAGATGAGGTATGCTGAGGTAGGCTGTAACCCTTACATAGTCAAGCTTTTTAGGTAAAATTTGTACCTCACTAAAGCGAGAAAGGCTATATAACTTCTGGTTTATTAAAGATTTCGTAAGCTAGAGGTATATCTGCATATCGATCGATTGTATTGCAAGTCTTCAATAAGATTATCAACCCACCCCTGATAAGAGATGTATGGCACCTTAAAAACAGGTCTTAACTCTTCCCAATCCTCCACTTGAAAAAGATAGGGCGCTAACTGTTCTAAGTAGGAACGACCGAACTGAAATTCCATGTCGAGATTCCGAATCTTTGACAGTAATTTCTCTGAAATGGAAATTTTTTCAAAGATATCTAATTCTGAAATACCCTTAACTGCCATGCTGTCTATTAACAAGACATAAAGCCTTTTGCGGGATGTTATGTCCGGTAATAAATCAGCTTTAATACGTTCTAAAAACAAATCGCGTTTCTGGATTTGTTCGGCTGTCACCGTCGCATTGAAATATTCAATAAATGGATCTTTTTCTCTTGTTAAGACGCTTTTCGGTACTTCTGCTGTTGCGCTTTTTTTTTACGAGCGATCGCCTCGTGGGGGTCTTCATCCCCTTCTACAAACTGCATCAACTCTGTCATCGACCAACCTATTGCATAGGTAAACTGCATTAACTTTTGCAGCCTTGGATCGGCTTTTCCATCGCACCAGTTAGCCAGCGTGTTGAATGCAATTCCAGTTAGTCTCCCTAACTCCCTAGAGCTACCCACGCGCTCATCTTCCACCAACGCCGTAATTAACTGACCGAGACGTTTGTGAATTTGACTATCTGCTACTACATTTTCTTCTACTTTTGCTGACATTCCAGTTTCCAACTAGCCTTCGTAGTAACGACAGAGGTGATTAGACGGCCTACATTATACCAGGATAACTTATCTAACGGCCGTCGTAAATCCCTCGTTTGAAGTAACTACACATTTAAGGTATTTCGTCAAGCAGAAATTAGATGCGATTGCCCTAGGTGTAGAAGTAACTGAGGGTGAGGCCTCAACCTAACTTTAACAAATCTTTACTTGATCAAATTTATGATCGGTTATAAGATAGTTTATGGTCAACCTTATGACCATCATTCCAATACAAGCCAATAATTGGCTTTTCTGAGAGTATACCCTTTCTGATAAAAATATTGCCTCACTCTAAACTCTAGCCGAGTCGCAAGTGAGGCTGTTGGATGACTCAAAGCGAACAGTTAGTCAGAAAAACAACCTTAGAATCCCCATTCTGAACGTTTTTCTTTAACCAGAACGCTTCTTACAAATCAAATAACCGGGGTCTTTTGACAGTTATGACCACCGATCCTAGTCAGAGCCGGAGCTTTTAACCCTTCTCAGAGCCGGAGTTTTTAACCCTTCTCAGAGCCGGAGCTTTTAACCCTTTTTGGAGTTGAAGCTTTTAACCCTTTTCAGAGCCGGAATTTTTAGCCCTTTTGGGAGCCAAAAATTTTAGTGTTAGTCCTTGCCGAAATTTTTAGCCCCTTTGGGAGCCAAAAATTTTAGTGTTAGTCCTTCAATTATACCAAATCAGAAGCTCTGAATCAACAGATATGTTCTGGTAACTCTAACATCTAAACCCTTTTTGCTTGAAACTCCGGCTCCCGCAAACCCTTTAGTGTAGGAGCTTTCCATGCCTAACAACTCATCCGCTAGCGATCTAAATATTCGTCTTTTTCAAGGCTTGTCGCGGATTCCTCAAGACTGGCAACTCTGCTTGCTCGACGGCAAGAAAGTCCCTCAAGGCACGGGCTGGCAGCAAAAACCGCTCAGTCCCGCCCAAATGAAAGAAGCTGTAACTCTTGGACAAATGGTAGATAGAGCCGACGGCACTCAATACCGCTGCTACCCCAAAGGATATGGGCTGATCACTGGAACTGCGATCGCAGCCAACGGGATCACCTACTATTTAATGGCAGTAGACCAAGACGGAGCTAGTGCTAGAGCGAAAATCCTTGAACTGTCCGATGGCGAAGAATTACCCCACACCGTCGCATTTACCTCCAATCGACCCGGCCGCTGCCAATACCTATTCCTAGTCCCAGAACAATACGCCGGAGCTATCCGCACCAAAAAATTCCCCACAGGCGCTATCGAAGACGACGGCAAAGGCGAACAGCTCGAACTGCGCTGGGCGGGGTTACAATCTTGCCTGCCTCCCAGCGTCCACCCGACTACTGGCGAGTACATTTGGCTCAAAGGCTGCGCTCCCGATGAAACAAGCGTGGCATTAGCCCCGCAGTGGCTCGTTGAACAAATGCTGGCCGAACCGCTGGGGGAATCAGAAAATTCTGAACTCCTCCCTCTAGAAAAAGCTCTAGAAGAAGCTGAAGCCAATTCTACCGCTCCCGCCCCCCGCCGGCGACACCTACACCGCACTCACCGCCCAGAACCGGAGTGGACTGATATCGATTGGGCGCTATCCTACCTAGCCGCTCTGTCTCCGACCCGCGCCGATAACTACGACGAATGGTGCGTGGTGGGAATGGTTCTCAACTCCATCGATGATTCTCTCCTCTATGAATGGGACAAGTGGAGCCGCCAATCCCCCAAATACAAGCCGGGAGAATGCGACAAAAAATGGAGGAGTTTCAAAAGCAGCGGGGTGGGCATCGGCACGCTAGCGCACTGGGCGAAACAGGATGGGTGGACTTCACCATTTAAGGGGCACAATGCAGCCGACAGTCAAAAAAATGGACAGCAGAAAGCAACTCAAAACTCCCAGGACATTAGCAATGCTAGCGAACTAAATTCTAATAACCAAAACTCCCAAAAGAGCGATCGCACGGGCGGCAGCGAACCTAATCCTGGTTCCTCTTCTAACGGCTCCGGTGTCAACAGATCCAACAGCGATCACTACTTGTACAATCGCGTCACTGACATTATTAATAGTGAAATCAATCCGCCCCAACAGACAGCCGCTTTAATTGAACTATCCGCCTGTGAAAGGTTTCCTTTGAAAGGAGTCAAAGATTTAGCCACCGAAATAGAAACTCATATCAGCTACGGAGAAACTCGCGCACAAGAAGTTCAAAAACTCAAAAAAATCCTCACTTACGGCCAACAGCAACTAGACATCGCTCAAATTCTGCCCGCTCCTCTAGCCCAAGCAGTTTTGACTAAAGCCACTTCTGACCGCATTGACCCCATTTACATTTACCAATACCTCCTCTCCGCTTGTGGTAGCCAAATGGGGGGGCATATTGGAATGATTGGCAAAGAAGGAGCAACAATAGCCGACAGTTGGGTAGAGTATCCTATCTTCTGGACAATGGTAGTTGCTTTAGCTTCGGCTGGCAAAAGCCAGACAATGCGAGCCGTTTTTGGCAGTGTCAAACAGCGTTACAAGCAAGCCAAATCCGCATATCGACAGCTTAAAGAACAGCTAAGAAAACTAGAGGAAGCGTGGCAACAAAAATCTCCTCAAGAGAAAGAAAAACTCAACAATAGCCCGTCAAATCCCGCAGTCTTTAAAGCTTCAATGCCTCCCTCCGTGCCCAAACAACTTATTGAAGCAGGAAGTCCCGAAGGCGTTCTGCGGCGGATGAGCGAACTCCCGGTCAGGAGTGGCAGCGCTTGGGTTTTCGACGAATTGGTGCGGTTGTTGAAGCTGGATCAGTATAAAGACAAAGGGGGAGATACTCGGCAAATCCTGCTACAAATGTGGAACTCGCCCGCAGATATTGAATTTGAACGGGCTGACGATAAAGATGCCTTTGAACTTAAAGATTTGTGCTTGAATTTGACAGGGGCTACTCAATTATCCAAAGTCCAACAATTGTTTAGCGACCCCGATGACGGCGACGGGCTAATCAGCCGCTTTTTAATAGCGGTGCCGTCAACTCCTGATAACTTTGCAGTTTGGTCAGACTCGCAAGTTGCAATCTCCGGGGAATTGCAAGAATTGTACGACCACCTGCGATCGCTCCACGGCGATCTCCGAGAGCTAGCGGGGTTGTCTGCCGCTCGTGAAGGTGGAGAATTGCCTCCCGTCCTGCTGTCGTTTACGGCCGAGGCTCATCTGCGGTGGCAGCGGTGGTGGGAAGAAGTCAGGCGCAAACAACAAGCAGTGGAATTTGAAGAGCCAGCATTTTTTGCTTATTTGGGCAAAATGCTGTCTCAAACCTTGAGGTTAGCCCTCCTGCTGCACTGCATGGAATTGAAATACGAAGAAAAGCCAGACCCGCTGCGCGTCGGCCTCGATACCTTAGAGCGGGCGATCGCGGCGGCTAAGTTCAGCATCGGGCAATTCCGCATCTTGCAAACGAATAACCACGCCTCCGATTCGGCCGGAGCCCATCTCTCCTTAATTTACACCTATGCCCTGCGGAAGGGGGAGGAGGTTTCAGCCGCTCAAGTCCAGAACAGCGTCTTCAAGCGGTGCAAGCGCAAACCCACATTAGCTGAAATTCGCTCCAACTTCGCCGTTCTCACAGAAAACGGGTATGCACTTCTCTCTGGCAAGGGAAATGACCTCCGTATTCGAGCGCTTCCATTATCTAAAACCCGCGTCGGAATTCCGACAGATTCCGGCAAAAGTTCCGGCATCCCAGAAATGGCCCAAGC
Source organism: Microcoleus sp. A2-C3 (assembly GCF_036706065.1). NCBI lineage: Bacteria > Bacillati > Cyanobacteriota > Cyanophyceae > Oscillatoriales > Microcoleaceae > Microcoleus > Microcoleus sp. A2-C3. Next base: position 65,449 of record NZ_JAUBVX010000011.1, read on the forward strand.
GCTTGCCAGGGTTAACGTTGAACCCCCTTTAACCCGCTATTCCGGCAATTCCGACACTCCAGCGCGGCGCTCCGGCAATTTACAAGATGAATGGGTGAGTCCGGCATCATCCATGTGCGCCTCGGTATCGGAAGCTGCTACTGCGATGCCGACGGTGAGTGAATCAGAAATAGAAGAGGAGTCGCCACCTGCTACCGCAGCGCCGACGGTGAGCGAATCAGAAATAGAAGAGGAATCGCCACCTGCTACCGCAGCGCCGACGGTGAGCGAATCAGAAATAGAAGAGGAATCGCCACCTGTTCAAATGTGTCGGAATTGTCGGAATTCAGACATTGATGAGGTTTCAGAGGTTGAGCCAGAGCCAATTGTAGGCGATGAAAACTTGTCGGAAAATAGTCGGAACGAAGTCGGAATTTCCGACGAGTTAGGCGGTGAAGGTGACGATGCCAACAGCGAATGGGAGGGTGAGTTAGATCCAGGTGACGATTCAGACTTGGATAGCGACCCGCCTTATGGCGATCGCGTGCCAAAACCGACTGCGCCGCCCGACCGCATTGGCAGTACGGAACTAGCACCTCCAGGCGCGTCTAGCGTCCGGGGCAATAGTGACAAGGAGGCTGCCACAGTGAGCGATCGCCCCGATCTTCTGCCCAATCCCGCTATTCTACCCACCGAGCCGCAGACTTCCAAAACACCCGCTGACCAACCTTGCCCCACTGTTGAACTGACCGAACGCCCAACCCTGGACGAAAGTGAGGCGAGTTCCCCGTAACGACTTGCGTAGCCGAAAAACGGAATAATGACGCCTACAGGCAATTTGCGGATCGTGTTAGACAACGTGACTGTCCAAGTTGAACTCCATTTCTGTGGGATGGAAGGCCGCGCTCGCGCGCGCCGAGGTCAGCTTGTCGATGATGGAAAATTTTCCATCTAGACCTCCGGGGTACTCCCGCTCTTGGTGGGATAGCACTTGGCGGTGAGGGGGATAGGAGGGCGGTGACGAGTCCCACCCCTGAGTAAATTGACTCTTCGTCGCTCAAGGGCAGCGAAGGGGTGGGCGAGGAATCGCCAATTAGGTGTCAATCGAAGCCTGGTTTTCAACTTTTTTAACTTGGTCATATGATGATTTTATGCGCCTTTCTTACCAGTACCGATTGCAACCAACAGCCGAGCAGGTGGCGACCTTGAGCCACTGGGGTGAGTTGTTGCGTCGTCATTGGAACTACGCCGCTTGTCAAAGGCTGGATTGGTTGCGTCGCACCAGATGCCAAATTGACCGTTGCAGTTTGATCGGTGAGCCGATTGGTGACATCCCCGAAAAAGTCGATTATTATTCACAAGCTGCTGACCTGAAAGAAACTAAAAGGTTATTTCCTGAATACAAAGACATTTACGCTGACTGCCAACAGCAGAACTTAATGCGGTTAGACAAGGCTTGGAAGCGTTGGTTAATTCCCGATAAATCAGACAAAAGAGGAGGTAAGCCCAGGTTTAAAAAACAAGGCGACATTTGTTCGTTTACCTTTCCTAGAGTCAATAGCCCAAAAGCTGGAGCGCATTTAATTGGCAACAATTTAAAGCTATCCAAGATTGGTGAAATACCAGTTATCTTACACCGTCCAATCCCTGATGGCTTTGAGATGAAACAAGCCACAATTATCAGTAAAGCTGATGGTTGGTACGTGAGTTTTTCTCTGGAAGATAACACTGTTCCTTCTCCTTTACCTGTTGATGAAATTAAATCAGCTTGCGGAATTGACGTTGGCTTAGAGAAATTCTTGACCACTAGTTCAGGTCAAGCAATTGTTGTACCTCAGTTTTATCGCCAGGCTCAAGCTGTTCTAGCCCGTCAACAACGCAAATTAGCAAGACTTGAGAAGGGGTCTAAAAACTACCAAAAACAGACAAATAAAGTAGCGAAATTGCATCTGCATATTGCTAGACAGCGGAAAGATTTTCATTATTTGGCAGCTCATTGGTTATGTGCAAATTACGATTTAATTGGCTTCGATAAATTAAATATCAAAGGACTGGCTAAAACCAGATTAGCTAAATCGATACTTGATGTCGCTTGGCGGTCATTCTTGAATATTTTGCAAGCAGTAGCGGTAAGACGCGGCAAGCATTGTCAAGAAGTTGACGCTAGAGGTACAAGTATCGAGTGTTTAAATTGTGAAGAAAGAGTTGTTAAAGATTTGTCTGTTCGAGTTCATAATTGTCCTAATTGTGGAGTCAGTATAGACAGAGATTTAAACGCGAGTATTAATGTTTTCAAACGGACGGTAGGACAACCGTTTGCTGCCTGTGGAGGCTTAGTCGGTAGACAGCCAGTGAAGCAGGAACTCTTATTCGTGAGTTTAAGAAGCTCCCGCTAGAACGGTACTCCGTTTAGCGGTGGGAGTTGTCACTGGCTTCCTACAACGATCGCCACTTATTAAAAGCTGAGTTCGCAAGGACGCTGACCAGCAAATCGATGATGGAAATTTTTCCATTGGCTTGATTCGCGCTTGCTACTTGTCACATAAGTTCGGTAATTGTCACTTCACCCATAACGAAAGCAGTTTGATTAACTTTTATTTCCGCGCCTACCGTCGCGGAATGGAAGACAGCTGAACTAACAATTCCCGCACCCGGCCTACAAACAAAGCGAGCTACTGAAACCACTTTCCGCAGAGAGTGCTAATTGTGGCGACTGAACGCTCACCCGCCACTGTCCCCTCGCATTGGCGCCCGTCACGCGCGAGGCGATCGCAAAGAAAGAAAACACAACTTTTCGCTTTCCTGAAACCGCTTAGATCCTCGTACAGCAGGTCGGAGCCTTTGAATTAATTATCAGAGGAGGTGTATTTCTCCTCAGTTAATCATCCAAAAGGCTGAAGTTAATTATCCGTTTTTTCAGCCCGTGTAGCCATGCTGCACCATGTTGTCAACTGTTGCAATCTAAAAAAGGTTAGCAATGCTTACCGCGAAAATTTTGATTGGGAGTTTTCTGTTAATATGACTATCCAAACTATCAACGATGTACTATTTCCCCCTTTCCTTTTTACCACTCTCTTTTGCTTAGCCTCAGTATTCCTGCACAAACCTGAAGCAGCCCAAGAAGAACTCACAGACAATCGAACCCAAGTAAATGTGTCAACAGTCGCAACACCATCCGATGGTATTGGCAGTGCCGTAAATGGAGCAACAATTGAAATTGAGAAACCAGCCAGATCCCATCACACTCGCCATCAGACCACAGGCAAAAAAACACCAAACAAACCAGCAAAACCAATTGATTTTGCCGCACATTCAGGCGCAAGCACAACCTCAGTTCCGGCCGTTAATACTTCAATAATTTCACTTAGGCAAGCTCGCAAAATTGCTAGCGCCATCAAAGCTGCTGCGCCAGAACTGGGGTTCAAGCAAAAAGTTAACGGCTCTGATTCCTCTATTGAATGGTTGCAGGCTCAAATCAAAAATCGGCTGGAAAATTCTCCCCTAATTGTGATGCCTATCATCCTCAAGCTTGCTCCCAAAGCGGTGATTGCAAATACTCAAGCATCTGCTACTTCCGAACTAGGTGAAAGTGCGCGTTCAGTGTCCTAGCAGCGAACGAAAAGTTTCTCAACCAACCAGCGTACTCGTTTACCCTCCGAAACTTATAACAATGCCCAAGCCTTACGAAGGCTTGGGCAGTTCTTTTGACCAGAATAAGCGATTTTCCAATAAAATCCTAATTTTTTATTAAAGGAGAACAAAACTAGCAAAACAACTTGCAAAGTGAATCAAAAAATAGTATAATCAAATTATTACAAGCGCCAGTTTTATTTGATCGTGCTGTTATGGCAGCCCTTGAACCTGTTACCTTCCGAGACCTCATAGACGCGATCGCCACCTTGCCAATTATCAATTTGCCTGAGAATTTAAGTCAGTTGAGTAGCAATAAAAGTCAATCTAACTGCAATAAAGGGCGCGGGCGGAGGCATCCTCGGCGCAGCGCCCCGCAAGTGTCCCATCAAGCGATAAAAGCTTTTCGGCAGACTTGACGAAAGGGTGCTTTCGTCCAATAATAAGGGGGCTTTCATTTTGGAGGGCTGCGCCGTGAAGGTTCAAGGCAACGGGCGTGCTAAGATTTTGACGCCCGCCGAAATCTCTAGGCTGTTCGACCGGGGTTTTGTTACAGCAAGGGATAGGCTTTTGTTTGCTGTGACTTTTTATTGTGCCTGTCGTATTTCAGAGGCGTTAGCTTTAACAACTCAGGACATTGTTGGCGGTGTGGTGACGCTGCGGAAAGCGACAACTAAGGGCAAGTCAGCAACGCGAACGCTGCCGCTACATCCCATGTTGGCTAAGTTTTTATTGGCTTACAATCCAGATGCGGGTTTTTTGTTTCCGGGGCGAGAGGGTACGAAGCCTTTGACACGCTCTCAGGCAGACTTGATTTTTAAAGAAGCTTGCAAACGGGTAAGAATTAAGGGAGCTTCCACACATTCCATGAGGCGGACAGCACTCACGAACTTGAGCAATGCTGGGGTGCCGCTGCGGGTAATTATGGAGATATCAGGTCACAAAAATTTGTCGAGCCTCCAGCGCTATTTAGAAGTGCAGCCGGAACAGCTTGTCAAGGCGATCGGGATTCTGAAATGAGGCGATCGCGACTTTGGTTCGCCAGATTGTTTGAACAGTTGAAGGGCTCTCCCGTAAGTCTTCTTTGCCTTCTGGCGATATTTGGACGCTCGGGAAGCAATGGCTACCCATTTCTTCCCGAACGTATTTTAGCGAAAACAAAGGCAACTGCTATCCGCGACACTCCTGACTGATTTGAGCCGCCTGCTCGAGAGTGAGGTGTGAATAAGCTTTCCTGACTCTTGAGCTGTAATTGACGTAATCCCCATAACTCCATAAAAACTATCTGACGGAACCAGTCAAAGGGTGGATAGATCTATACTTACTGCTGCAACTACTAGGAAATGCCCAAATCATTAAAAATGACTCCACCAATCAACAACCAGAAGGTACTTATCAGTGCGACACCAGCAGTAAATACACCGGAATCCTGATTGTCATTACACCCACAAACCGCCAATATTTACCCCTTAAAAGTTAGATATTTGGGGTAATTTTGGTTGGTAGCGACTACTATATCACTAAAAAAAAGATCAAATAATTAAGCTATTTTCGGGCGAAAAGCCCTTGTAAAAATCTAGGGATATTCATTCATTGATAGTCAGAAGATTGAACTGACAAATTTATCAGTACAAGACAGGTTTGGCCGCACTCAAAGAGCGGCAGCCCAGTAGGAGCGTGGTGAAGAAGGCTCTCAAACACCAGAAATTTGGTTGACGACGTTAGCGCAGCCCTCGAAGAGGATCGCTCGATCTGATTTTTTTCAACCGCTCACGACAATAAATCTTGTTGATTATCGATCGCGAGCACCTAGGATGACGTAAATACGTCGTTAGCGCAGCTCTCGAAGAGGAGCGCACGCTCCTACTGGGCTGGTCAAAGAGCGGCTATCGCCGCTATTGGGAGTGACCTGCTCATTTAAGTTTCATCCATTCTTAACAATAGCGAACGCATTCACCTAGGAAAGCCTTCATCACGGGCGATCGCCCTCAAAAAAGCCAGTTAGCTGTTAAGAATTAGGATTGACTTCTATTTCAGTTAACTGGCTCCCTTTCAATTAACCACACAAAATTCAAAGAGGGATGCTATCTCGCCATGAACGGACACAACTTGAATTTACTGCCAGTACCACTACCGCCCATGCTGCCAGAAATGGTGGGTATCGTTGGTGATTCCCGATACTTCGCCATGTTTTATATGGGCAGCAAAGCTACTTGGACTGATGGTAGAGGGTTAGGGACCTTCAGTTATTATGCCGTGTACGAGCCACTTACTGAACATCCCGCTCTTGCCCTCGATCTGGAACCATACCACCTCGGTTCCGATGATGAATTTCCCACCCATGCAATTGTGTGCGATCGCTGGGAAGAAAAGATGTATGTCGGAGATTACCCAGAAGTAGAGAAATTTCTCAATATCCAGCACCCGCCGCTGCCCACTCTGTCACCAGAAGAAGTTGAACAGCAACGGCAAAGGATTGAGGAAGAACTGGCAAACTTTGACATTTCCACTTTCCAGAAGTTGGGGATGTTTGAGTTGTTGGCAGGACACAATCAACAACAAAAGCAGGAGCTAGTGGAATTGGCGCATTGGCTTGACCAACAAGTAACTGAAGAGTTGCTACGGCGATATCTCGAAGCTGCTAATAAAGGTAATTGGACAGCGATTTCTGTACTGCAAAGATTTTTGCAACGCATCCCTAAAATTTTTTGACAACAGAATCATTACCATTAAGCGAACGCAATCTTTCCTTGTAACTATGAGAGAGATTGGTATTAGTGCCAATTCCTAGCAACACTAATTAATGACCAAAAACTCTGCCTATTTCCGTAACAAAAATAAAACACAGAATCAAGTAGTAGCCATTGGAGAAAGAGCGCTTGTACAATGCGTTAAAAGCTGGTGTCCTCCCAGTTTTGAATCAAGATTTCCAGGGGGAATCATCCCTTTCTGGATTCCTATACTTCCTGAGCGACCGCACTCTGATGCAGAAATTCTCAAGTTTGAACCGCTCCACTATCACTTTGACTTTCGCTTTTGGCATGACCGACTTATCAACTTATTCTTCACAGATGGGGAAACTGGTGAAGATTGGCAAGCACGAGTTCAATTAGCTTGTGAAGTTATCGAAATAAAACAAGTGGTGCGCTTGTGCTACCGCAATATACCAATCCTTTCAGCCGACTACAACTTCTTGCCACGCTTGGAGGAAGCTTACTCGAATTGCTCCTTGCTGCCTGGTAATATTTGCCCCCACAAAGGTTATAAACTTTTGCCAAATACCAAGCACCCTAATTTAGGAACCTGCCCGGGTCACGGGTTAGCATTTAACTTCAAAACTGGGCAATTATGCCGGAGAAAGGAATTTACACAGCTTGATTTCAGTTGATTGATTTAGGGGAATATCGCGCCGCAATTTCTTGATCAAGAAATTGGCCTGAAAACCTGTCAAAAAAAGTCAAGTGCAATCGATTCACAGCTATGAACTTATGTCAATCTTAAAAGGAAGTCGAGATTTGATTTCGGCGCTGCCGCTAAGAGATTTGAAGGGGATGCCACCTTCAATCGAATTGCCTGCTAATTTTGCAAAAATTCATACGCCGCGCTTTGAGTGCGGCGAGATGGTGCGCTGGACGGGTGTTGGCGAAGAAGCTGATTGGGGGATAGTTATTGGCAAATTTTACAACTGCGAACCGCGCCGGTGCTGTTGGATGTGGTGCTACATAATTTGGCTGGCTGCTAATTCCAAGAGCGCAGCTTGGTGTCAGTTTGATACGGCGCGGGAGGAAGATTTGGAGGGGTTTGAGGATGAAAAAGCCGCAGACTTTGACAGATAGAGAGCGCAATTTAATTGCAGCTTACAGCCAATGCCAATTGGGAATGACGCCGAAGCAGTTTTATGCTAAATGGGGAGTGACTCATGAGGAAATCGCTTTTATTTGTTCCCGTTCTAATTCTACAGTGCGGGGTTGGTTTAAGCGGGATAAGAGCCGAAGGTTTCCTACCGCTGTCGATTTGCGTCATCTGGCAGTAATGAACTTTCTGCTGGAACATTTTGAGGAAATTCCAGAGGCACTGGCAACCTTGCTATGTCGGCTTTCTGAAGATAAGAGCGTGCATTAGTAGTGGCGCGTCTGCTTGAAATTAGTGCATTGAACAATTGCCCGTGTTTTCTCAAATTGATAAACTTCAAAGCGTTTCACGGAGGCCCAGCACCCGTTATGGATCAAAGAAACTCTTTCTCCCCCTCTCGCCCTCTCCCCTTCTCCCCCTCTCGCCCTCTCCCCTTCTCCCCTGCGAGTTTCTGAGGAGATTTCTAATGCCTCATTTCCAAATAGACGCGCCACTATTGTTTTTGATTTTATCACAGAAATTGGGTCTAAAACCCCGTCCTTATAGGACGGCTTTGTTAGCAGAAGTAAAAACATTGAATCTTTTCCATAAAGATATGTGACAACATCAGATAGAACGTTGTCCTACAATATACTAACAGTAGCTCAAAAAGGAGGAGTTAAACTTGTTAACAAACTATGTATACAAGTTGCGCCCAAATCAAACACAGACTTTAAAAATGTCCAATTGGGTCGATATGTTACGAAGCCATTTCAACTGGTGTCTCAGTGACAGAATCACTCAATATAGTCAACAGTTCATTCAAGGTAACTATTGCGACATTAGGACAAAAAGTGAAGCCTGCCCCTTGACCAGTTGTGTCAGTAAAAACGGTGCAACCGGAGAGCCTTGGAAAACAAGCAAAACAGATAAAGAGGGGAAAGTCAAAAACCCTCGACGCAACCCAGGTGACATTCAAATCACCGCTTTGCCCGAACTGAAAGCAGCTAGACCCTGGTTTGCAGGGATAGATTCAACAGTTCTACAGCAGAACGTCAAACGGTTAGACACTGCCTACAAAAATTTCTTTGAGGGGCGTGGTTTTCCTAAATTTAAAAACCGCAGTAACTTTACTTCTTTCACTTTTGTGATGGGGGCAAAAATACAGGGTAATAAAATTTACTTGCCAAAGTTGGGTTGGATGCGTTTTCATAAATCGCGCCCAATTTCTGGTAGTTTTACCATTAAAGCTTGTGCGGTGAGGAGGCGACAAAATGGCTGGTATGTATCTATCCGTATCGAGGATAAGTCTATCCCTGATTACACCACAAAACCTCTTAAGGGTGTCGTTAAAGTCATTGGCTGCGATATGGGAATTACGAAATTAGTCTATCTCTCAGATGGCGATCAAATTGAAAATCCCAAGTTCTCAACCACCAAAAAAACTAAACGCACTTTAAAAATCAGGCAGAGGCGGGTTACTAGAAAAGCAAAAGGGAGCAATAACCGCAAGAAAGCGGCTAAAAAACTAGGGCTTTTTCATCAGAAAATTAGCGATCAACGCCAAGCTTACCAATGGAAAGTTGCTAATAAAATAGTTTCCCGTCGCGTTGACGCGATTGCCCTGGAAGACTTGAATATTTCCGGCAGTGCGATTCGTTGATTAGTGAATCTCGGTAATCAATCCGTAAATAACTAATCCAGTGAAACTTGACCCCTAGGTTGAGCACTGAACTCTCAGATTGATGAAGGTGCAAGTCCTTCCCGCAAGATTCATGCGTGACTCCTTATCTGCCCACACCGACCAAGTTCAATTCTTGGAGAGTGAAGCTGGAAGGCGCAATCAGACGGCTGTTATGGGCTGACACTGGTGCTAACAGGGAGTTCCTACGGTGAAACCGAGCCTAGAAAAGTAACTTAAACGTAGGCAGGGCATAACTTAAAAAAACCCTGACCTCATCAGAGCTAAAACCCGACGCATCTTGCCAGAATAGCGTTCAGAATCCTGGGTTTCTGATAGTTAAAATGGCTACACCTAACGGAACAATTAATCATCTGAGGGAACGAATAAAAACGACTTGAGAGTCATGGATACGTCGATTTCCATGTAGGTAAGATGAGATACGGAACCCTCTCAAGTCGGGTAGGATGCGAAGTAATTCTCGCAAGGTATTCAGAAAACACTTAACAGAGCAGAGCATGATTAGGCACAGTAGCAATACCAGTGAATCTTGGAAGAATCTACCGTGGAAGAAATTCCGCAAAGATTTATTTCGCCTACAAAAGAGAGTGTTCAAAGCGGTTCAAGCAGGAAACAAGCGGAAAGCGCGGTCTCTGCAAAGACTTATTCTGAAATCCAAAGCAGCTAGATTTTTAGCAATTCGACAAGTAACACAGCTAAACGCTGGCAAGAAAACAGCAGGTATTGATAGTGTAAAATCCCTGGACTTTACAGGACGTTTCGACCTAGAAACAATACTCAAAGAGTCGGCAGGTAATTGGCATCATCAAGGACTACGGCAAATCCCAATCCCTAAAAAGGACGGGACAGCAAGAATGCTAAAAATCCCAACTATCGCGGATAGAGCTTGGCAATGCCTCGCTAAATACGCTTTAGAACCAGCACATGAAGCAACATTCCATGCCTACAGCTACGGGTTCAGAACTGGACGCTCCGCGCACGATGCACAGAAAATCCTGTTCAACAATCTAAGAAGCTACTGCAATGGAACGGAAAAACGAGTGATCGAACTCGACATTGAAAAATGCTTCGACAGGATCAGTCACACCACCATAATGGACAACTTGATTGCGCCCAAAGGTGTCAAGCTCGGAATCTTCCGATGCCTAAAAGCTGGGGTCAACCCCGATTTCCCGGAACAAGGAACTCCTCAAGGTGGGGTGGTGAGTCCCCTTTTAGCTAACATCGCTCTTAACGGGATTGAAAGTATTCACAGATACCATAAGGATGGATTTAGAATAACGGACAAAACCCCAGCGTCAAACATTGTCGAAACATCAATCCGTTATGCGGATGATATGGTGATAATGCTTAGACCTCAAGACGATGCAGAAAAAATACTTGCCGAAATTGATAATTTTTTAGCAGCAAGAGGAATGATGGTAAGTGCTAAAAAGACCAAGATTACCGCCGCGACAGATGGCTTCGACTTTCTCGGCTGGCATTTCAAAGTGTTAAGCGACGGAAGATTTAAAAGCTACCCCTCTGTGGATAACTTTAAAAAGTTCCGTTTGAAGGTAAAGAACATCGTTAATTGCTCGAATTATGGTTCTCAGGTAAAAGCCGAAAAGCTAGCGCCAATAGTTAGAGGATGGAGAAATTACCATAGATTCTGCGATATGTCAGGAGCAAGATTTTCACTTTGGTTCTTAAATCACAGAACATACACGGTATTTAACCAGGAAACCAAAAATACCAGAGAATCAAGCGTTAAGCTTGTTAAGAAGGCATTTCCAACAGTTCCTTACTCCGAAAATAAACACATCAACGTCAAAGGGAACAAATCCCCCTATGACGGAGATTCAACCTACTGGAGCGAACGCAATAGTAAGTTATATAATGGGGCTACCTCTAAAGCTCTCAAAAAGCAAAACCATTCATGTGGTCATTGTGGAATGAAATTTATAAGTGATGAACCTGTACATTTACACCACATCGACGGAAACCATGATCACTGGAAACCTGAAAATTTTCTAGCAATACATAAATCCTGTCATGACTATTTACACATGGGCAAAAGGGTCACTCCCTAAGAATATCGGGAGCTGGATGCACGAAAACGGGCACGTCCAGATCTTACTGAGAGGTGCTGGGGATAATACCCCACATCGACTCAAACTGATGCGTCGGTGTAGAGTAAAGATTGACGAAAAAACAGGTAGATTCCTGAAAAATGGGCAATCAAGAAAGAAGGGGCTAAACCGTTCTATTTCTGATGCCAGTTGGGGCGAATTAATTTTGAAGATCGAGTATCTGGCTGCAAAGCAAGGAAAGGTCGCAATTAAAATTAATCCCAAACACTCCAGCCAAGAATGCCGAAACTGCGGTCATATCGATAAGTCTAATCGAGACGGCGAAAAGTTCATCTGCACTGAATGCGGATACCACGAACACGCCGATATCGGTGCAGCAAAAACTATTCGCGATCGAGCTTTGAATTTGGTACGCGGGGACTCCGCGAAACCTGGCGTTAGCGCCTAAACGCCCAAAAGATATCCTCACGCTCGATTGAGCAAACGTGAGGAGTTTGGGAACCCTGGAAACAGGGATATTAAGTTGGAAACATCTTAAGAATCCTCGCGCCTTCAGGCCGAGTGAGTGTCAAATACATCAAGCCTTTTCAGCATCAAAAAATAATTTGAGCTGGTTTCAGCACAAATATAGTCAATTGTCAATATCACCGTGACCTGTCTTCGACAATATTGTTTCAATTAAGGTAATGGCAGGTAATCAAACACAAACACAATTTGTTACTGTTATCAGGAGGTTAAAATGACCTATTTTGAGAAGTTGCACCCGTGGTGCTTAATTCGCTTACTTCCTAATTGCCAGCGTATTGTTGTGGCGCGATTTCGCAAGAGAAACGATGCAGATGAGCATCTGCGGGTTTTGCACCGGTTGGTTAAACATCGCACATTTGTGATTATTTTTGATAGTCAAGAACAGCCAGTTTTGCCTCAAGATTGATGGGCAAAACTTATTTTGAAGTCGAATTAGTCAAAGTACCTGCATTAGATTAATAACTCCGCTTATCCACAATTTCTCCTAGTTATCAATCCAACTGATAACTGGGAGAGTTTTTGATGGGTGCATAAGTCCTAACTAGGGAAAATTTGAGTAACAGTCAAATCAACAGAACAAATTATACAAGACTTACGCCCCAAGTGTTTAAATACACTATTGGTAGCGGTAAGGTGCTTACGGCTCACCCCTACATATAGCGGTTATGCGTAAGTCCTGTTAGAGTTATTATTATCGTCTCCATCAATTAATGATTGTGTAAATTTCAGCTACCGCTGATTAGTGTTTGAAAGATAGTGGAAGAAACCAACCCTATGATTCAAACACTGGTAAAACCGAATTTTCAATTAACTTCTCAACAAAACAACGCCCTCCAACTCCTCGAACAATTTGTAGCAAGTTCTAAACGGGTATTCGGGCTATTTGGATATGCAGGTACGGGAAAATCAACCCTTGTCAACCTGGTAGCAGAACAATTAGTCAGCGCCGGAAAGAGAGTCGCTTTCACCGCTCCCACCAATAAAGCTGTAGGCGTATTGCGACGGATGGCTGCTGAAAAAGGACTCATAGGAGTAGACTTTATGACCATCCACCAACTACTAGGATTAGCTCCAGTTAAACAGGGGCAAAATAAAATCCTCAAACAAGTTTCTCCTTCTTTCCTTCACCTGTACGACACCATCTTTCTCGATGAGTGCAGTATGGTGACAACAGAACTCTGGAATATCATTCAAGAAAGAATTGCTAGCGCTTTACTCATCGGCAGCAATCGGCAGCTTATTGTTATGGGCGACCCCGCACAATTGCCTCCTGTTAACAATGGCGAAATAGAAGAGAAAAAATCTCAATCCTTCAGCGTGCCTGAAAAAGCCGTTTTAACAGAGGTCGTCAGGCAAGGTGCGGGCAGCCCCCTGCTAGAATTCGTAACAGCTTGCCGCACGGCTGTCAAGAGCAAAGAGGCGTTCAAACCCTTCTCCAAATTCAGCTTTGATAAAAAAAACGGAGCCTTCTTAGTCAGAGAAAAAACGCTGCTGAAATACGCCTTAAAAAAGTTCTCTTCTACTTTCCCTCAAGACCCTGATTGCTTTCGCATCCTCTGCTACACTAACGAGCGCGTCGCCTACTGGAATAGCAAAATCCGAGCCAAAATCTACGGGAAAAATGCTCCCAGATTTATTATTGGAGAGAGGTTGATTGCTAAAGCTCCCGTTATTGCTCCCGACGGCAAAACCGTCATCCTGCCCACATCAGCAGAAGTGGAAATTGCCGAATTTCAAGAGGATAGGTACTCTGGCTATAAAGCCTGGAATCTTCAGGTTAAAACTGATGCAGGCGACCAACGCCAAATCTATATTCTGCACGAAAGTGATGTTCGCCGATTTCAACAGGATAATAGTAGATTACTGCGAAATGCTAAAAGCAATCCGAGCTTATGGAAGGCATGGTACAATCATTGTGAAATCTTTGCCGATATGAGAAATTGTTGGGCAATTACTGTTCACAATTCTCAAGGCTCTACTTTCACGGAGGTGGGAATTGATAGCAGTGACATCGGCAGGAAAGTTGCTACTAAATTGCTGTATCTTGCTCAGGTTTGTCCTAGTCAAAAAGCTCAATTTTTCAAAGAATACCGCGACAGTATTCGAGCGCACAATCAGCTTATGTACGTGAGTTGTAGTCGTGCGAAGCACCGGGTTTTTGTTACTAAGTGAACCCATTTTATATTTGGTGAATGGCACTTTTAGAGTTTAAGGGCGATGCCTGTGGCTGGCTACACTCGCTTGCGGTCTGACAAGACGATCGCCCTTGAAATGTGCTACTTTTTTAATCATACTCAAGGGGGATGACAATAATTATATAACAAGAGAATGGAGTACAATACCAATACGGGACTAAAAGCTGAGAAAATTGTTAGGTTGCGATCGCACTTTATCTCACCAAAAAAGTTGCACCAACTTAAAACAGTGCCACACAGACGGAAGTAGTGTCAAAATTTCCCAGAGGATGGTAATGAGTTTAACTAGAGCAATTCCAGAACTCGGTCAGTTAGTCAAAGTGCGATCGCGCCAATACGTCGTCACCGACATACGTCCAACTGCCATACCTGTTAATCCCATGCTACCAGGGTTACAGCAGTTGCAAAACCTGGTGATGCTTTCCTCTGTGGAAGATGATGCTTTGGGAGAAGAATTACAGGTAATCTGGGAATTAGAACCTGGGGCTTTTATTCGCGAACGGATGGAACTACCGCCACCTACAGGTTTTGATGAACCCGCTAAATTAGACGCTTTTTTGGATGCGGTACGCTGGGGGGGCGCTTCAACTGCTGATATTCGTACTATACAATCTCCCTTTCGTAGCGGTATTGATATTGAAGATTATCAGCTTGACCCCGTTGTGCGTGCCATTCAAATGCCCCGTGTTAACTTACTAATTGCTGATGATGTAGGATTAGGGAAAACCATAGAGGCAGGATTAGTCGCGCAGGAGTTGACAATTCGCCATCGTTGCCGTCGTATTTTGATTATCTGCCCTTCAGCGCTACAAATTCAATGGCGCGACCAAATGCGGGATAAATTTGGTTTAGATTTTCGGATTGTTGATAGTAACTTGATGAAAGAGTTACGGCGTTCTCGCGGAATTCATGTCAATCCTTGGCAGCATTTTCCCAGGTTGATTACCTCGATCGATTTTATCAAGCGCGATCGCCCCCTGCGTCTTTTTCGCGAACTCCTCCCCGCCGAAGGCGAACCCCTCTATCCCCGCCGTTTTGACTTGCTGATTGTCGATGAAGCGCACAACGTCGCCCCATCCGGCGGCGGAAAATATGCAGTTGACTCCCTCCGAACGACCACAATTAGATTATTAGTTCCTCATTTTGAACACAAATTATTTTTAACCGCGACTCCCCATAACGGTTATCCCGAAAGTTTCACCGCCTTATTAGAATTGTTAGACTCCCAAAGATTTGCTAGGGGTGTTTCTCCTGACAAAAATCAACTGCAAGTTGTCATGGTGCGACGACTGAAACAAGAAATGCAAAACTGGGATGGTTCGCCTTTATTTCCAGTACGGAATTTAGCCCCTATTTTAGTAGATTATCCCGCCGCCGAACGGAGGACGCACTCTGCGTTAAAACATTACACCGAATTACGTTGTAAAGGTGTGGCAGATAATACAGAAAAGTATGCCACAGAATTTGTTTTAAAACTGTTAAAGAAACGCTTGTTTTCTTCCCCAGAAGCCTTTGCGATTACCTTAGCCCAGCACGAAAAATCTATAACTTCAGCCCGTCGCCGGACTGCTACCACTTTATCACGACCAACTGAGGGAATTTTACGCCGTCAATTAGAGCAAGTTGAAGAAGAATTTGCCGATGATGCGGTTTACGAAGAAGCAACCGATGAAGCAATTACTAATACTAGCAGATTATTTCGCCCACTTTCGGCAGCAGAACAACAATTATTACAAGAAATGCGACAATGGGCTGAAGATGCCGCCAAACGACCGGATGCCAAAGCTCAAGAATTATTGAATTGGATTCATACTCAGATCAAACCTAATGGGAAATGGTCAAATCAACGGGTTATTATTTTCACCGAATATCGCGCTACTCAAAAATGGTTGTATAATTTATTAGCAGCCGAAAGATTAATCGAAGGAGACAGATTGATGACTCTTTATGGCGGGATGGTTTCGGAAGATAGGGAAAAAGTTAAAGCCGCTTTTCAAACCGACCCTGATATTTCCCCTGTGCGGATTTTACTGGCAACTGATGCAGCTTCGGAAGGGTTAGATTTACAGAATTATTGTTCTAAATTGATTCATTATGAAATTCCTTGGAATCCGAATCGGATGGAACAGCGGAATGGCAGAATTGACCGTCACGGACAAAAAGCTCAGGAGGTTTTAGTTTATCATTTTGTCGGAAAAGATTATAAAGAAAATTCGGTAACGGGAACTAAACCGGGTGATTTAGAAGGTGATTTAGAATTTTTAATGAGGGCGGCATTAAAAGTTAATAATATCAGAGAAGATTTGGGTAAAGTGGGCATGGTGATTGCCCAGCAAGTAGAAGAAGCAATGTTAGGATATCGGACTACTTTAGATACTAGCAAATCTGAACGGGAATCGGAACCTGTGCGACGGATGTTAAAGTTTGAGCGCAAAGTGAGAGAACAAATTGATAAATTGCGGGAACAATTAAACGAAACTCGCCAGAATTTACGGTTAACCCCTGATAATATAGAATCAGTAGTAAAAATTGGGTTAGAGTTAGCAGAACAACCGCCACTGATAGAAACTCAGATAGCAGGTTTAAAGGGAAAAGCTTTTTATTTACCCGCCCTAAAAAGCAGTTGGGCAATGTGTAGCGAAGGGTTAGCCCATCCCCATACAAAAGAGATTCGCCCCATTGTTTTTGACCCGGAATTAGCCCAGGGTAAAGATAATGTGGTGTTAGCACATTTGAATCATCGGTTAGTACAAATGTGTTTGCGCTTGTTGCGGGCTGAGGTGTGGTCTGGGGAGGAAAGAAAATGCTTGCATCGCGTGACGGCGAGGTTAGTTTCTGCTAGTTCTGGGTTGGAAACTCCGGCGGTGGTTGCTTATGGTAGATTGGTGATTTTAGGAAGCGACCAACAGCGGTTACATGAAGAGGTGATTGCGGCGGGGGGAGTGTTGAAGGATGGCAAATTTACCAGGTTGAAAGTGAAGCAATTGGAAGGGGCATTAAATGCAGTTTTACCAGCAGCAGCGCCAGATAGCATTCAACAAAAATTAGCCGAATTTTGGCCGAATTATGCCGATGAATTGCTGAAGAGTTTGCAGGGGCGGATGAGTGATAGAACTGCTAGTTTGCAACGGGATTTGCAAAACCGCGCTGATAAGGAGGTGGCGGATATTACGGCTATTTTAACTGAGTTAAAGCTTAGTATTGAAAAAGAGTTTGATGAACCGGAGTTTAAGCAATTGGAGTTATTTAATACGGAGGAACAGGCACAATTTGAGCGAAATGTCAATAGTTTAAAGTTGAGGATTGAGCAAATTCCTGGCGAGATTGAACAGGAAACGGCGGTAATTAGGGCGAGATTTGCTAATCCAACGCCGCGATTGTTTCCTTTGGCGGTTACTTACTTAGTTCCGCAGAAACTTGGGAGGTAAGCTGTTATGCACCTAGATTGTTTATGGTATTAGAGGGGGAGAAGGGGAGAGGGGGAGAGGGGGAGAGGATTTGACGAGTTTTGATATGGGATCGAAATATGCAATTTAAATGCAGAACAACTTAATTATGAGGCACTAAAGTGCCTACTACAAACAGTTCGTAGTAAGCACTTTAGTGCAAACGGAGGTGAGGCAAATGGCATACAGCGATTTTAAGTTAAATGAAGTAAGTCAACGGTTTGGATTGACAATAAACGAAGCGTCGGGAATGTTTGCGGATGTACCGGAAGCAGAATGTAGCGATTTACTGACCACAATTCTAGGTGAAAATGTTGATTTGGCGGTGGCGATTAATACGGAAAAAGCCCGTTCAGAAATGATTATTAGTCCAGTTTTGTTAGAGATTAGGCGCAAATTTAAGGGTCAAATTAGCTTATTTTCGGGGGTGGACTTTACCGTTGATGTCCAACAAGGTTTAAATGGCTTTTGTGATTTTATCATTAGTTCATCGAAAGAACAGTTATTTGTTCGCGCCCCGGTAATTACGCTGGTGGAGACGAAGAATGAAAACTTAAAATCGGGGTTGGCGCAGTGTATTGCGGAAATGGTAGCAGCACAGTTATTTAATGAACGACAAGGAAATGAAATCAAAAGTATTTATGGAGTCATCACCATCGGCACGATTTGGCAATTTTTAAAGTTACAGGATAAAGTAATTTCGATTGATTTAAGCGAATATTATATTAAGGATATCAAGAAAATTTTAGGTATCTTAGTCAGCGCCATTCAACAGCAATAAAAACCCATTCCCCATTACCCATCATGTCTACCGCACGTCATCACGCTGAATGGTTATCCCTCGTTGAAGCTTCCGGGCCTTTTTTAAGTTTACCCGTATTGCTGAAAGTTTTTCCCAGTGGGTTAGATGCCCATGACCCAGAACATTTGAAGCTGTTACGGTTAGCTTATGAAGAATGGCAGGATAATCAATTGGGGGCGCGTCCTGAAAAAGCCATTCATCGCGCTTGGGTGGAATTTGTGTTGCGGCAGACTTTGGAATTGCCCGATGAGGTATTCTTAGAAGGGCAGCGGATTCCACCGGGATTGCAAGTTACGGTTGAACAACATGGCGAAATTCTCCGTCCTGACTGGGTAATTGTCAATCCTCAAGGCACACCCAACGCCGGGACACCTCGACTGTTAGTTCAGATTGTACCGGCAGAACAAAATTTAGAGAAAGCTTTGGCAGGACAACGTTGGAAAGCGAGTCCGGCGACTCGGATGATGGAATTATTGCACGCTGCTAACGTGCGGTTGGGATTGGTGACGAATGGCGAACATTGGATGTTAGTCAATGCGCCACGAGGGGAAACGACGGGTTTTATTTCTTGGTACGCTACCCTTTGGTTGGAAGAACATTTAACCCTGCGGGCGTTTCGCAGTTTGTTGGGGGTGAGGCGGTTTTTTGGCGTGGATGACTCCCAGACGCTGGAAACCTTGCTAACTCAGAGTATCACCGACCAACAGGAAGTTACCGACCAACTGGGGTATCAGGTACGGCGGGCGGTGGAAGTATTGGTACAGGCGTTAGACCGCATCGACCAAGATAGAAATCGCAGTCTTTTACAAAATATCTCGGAAACTCAGCTTTATGAAGCGGCGCTGACGGTGATGATGCGGTTGGTGTTTTTGTTTGCTGCTGAGGAACGCAAGTTGATTCCTTCGCCGGGGGGAGAAACGCTTTATCAGGAATATTATGCCGTTTCTACCATTGCGGCGAAGTTACGCAGCGATGCGGATAAATTTGGCGAGGAAGTGTTGGAACGTCGCAGCGATGCTTGGTGTCGGTTGTTGGCGACATTTCGCGCCGTTTTTGGGGGGATTCGCCACGATTTGCTGGATGTTCCTGCTTATGGGGGGAGTTTGTTTGACCCGGATAGATTCCCGTTTTTGGAAGGAAGGGCGCTGGGAACTGAGTGGAAGTCAGCCTCTGCGGAACCGATTCCGGTGAATAATCGCATTGTCTTGCATTTGTTGGAAGCTTTGCAAGTTTTGCAAATCCGCGTCGGGGGAACGGTGGAACCGCGCCGCCTTTCGTTTCGGGCGCTGGATATCGAACAAATTGGTCATGTTTACGAGGGCTTGCTTGACCATACCGCAGTACGGGCGAGTTCTCCGGTGTTGGGATTAATTGGGACGCGGGAACGGGAACCCGAAATAACGCTGGCGGAGTTGGAACGCCTACAAGCGCAGGGTGAGGAGAATTTTGTCAAAACGCTTAAAGAACAGTCGAATAAGTCTCCTGCTGCTTTGAAAAAGGCGCTTTCAGCCGAGATTTTACCCCGGATGCAGGAACGGTTGCGGGTGGCTTGCAA
Organism: Microcoleus sp. A2-C3; assembly: GCF_036706065.1. Taxonomy (NCBI): domain Bacteria; kingdom Bacillati; phylum Cyanobacteriota; class Cyanophyceae; order Oscillatoriales; family Microcoleaceae; genus Microcoleus; species Microcoleus sp. A2-C3. Next base: position 85,189 of record NZ_JAUBVX010000011.1, read on the forward strand.
TAATGATGGGGAATTATATCAACGGGTTTTGCCGTTTGCGGGTTTGATTCGCTTGGATACTTTGGATTATCCGGTGGTGATTCCGACGGGTAGCGTTTATGTGACTCAGGGGACTAATCGGCGGGAAACGGGGACGCATTACACGCCGCGCAGTTTAACGGAACCGATTGTGCAATATACTTTGGAACCGTTGGTTTATGAAGGGGTGGCTGAGGGGAAACCGAAATCTGAATGGGTCCTCAAATCTGCAAAGAAATTACTGTTACTAAAAATCTGCGATATGGCGATGGGAAGTGGGGCGTTTTTGGTGCAGACTTGTCGCTATTTGGCTGAACGTTTGGTGGAGGCGTGGGAAACCGCAGAACGGGAAAATCCGGGTAAAGTGGTGATTGCACCGGAGGGGACTTTATCTCAGTTTCGTCCTGATGAATGTCCGATTCCTAAAGATAGTGATGAACGGTTGACGGTGGCGCGGCGGATTGTGGCTGAACGCTGTCTTTATGGTGTTGATAAAAATCCTTTGGCGGTGGAGATGGCGAAGTTATCTTTGTGGTTGATAACTTTGGCGCAGGGGCGACCGTTTACCTTTTTAAATCATGCTTTGAAATGGGGTGATTCGCTGTTGGGGGTGACGGATGCCCAGCAAATTGAATTTTTTCATCTTAACCCGAAAGAGGGGAATCAATTGCCGATTATTTCGACGATTTGTAGACCTTTGTTAGAGGAAGCGATTGCTAAACGTCGAGAGTTAGAAGGTTTTTCGGTTAATGATATTCGGGATTTGCAACGGAAGGATGAGTTATTAAAGGCAGCGGAGAAAGCTTTAAATCAGGTGCGGTTTATTGGGGATTTGCTGGTTGGGGAAGCGTTGATGCAAGCTGGAAAAACGGGTAATTTGGTGGTTGAGGATTTGGCTGTTTTGTCTCAGCAGGTGGCTGGTGCGTTGGCGGGGAAAGATGAGGAAAGGCAGCGAAAAATTGAGGTTTTATATGCTAAGGCGCAAAGAATGTTAGATATTGGGAAACCTGGGGAACAAGCGCCTAGAAAAACTTTTCATTGGGCGTTGGAGTTTCCAGAGGTGTTTTTAAGTGATTTATCGGGTAAAGGTTTTGATGCTTTGGTGGGAAATCCTCCGTTTCAGGGAGGGAAAAAGATTACAGGTGTATTGGGTACGGATTATCGAGATTTTTTAGTAGAAAGAATTGCTAATGGAAAAAGAGGAAATGCTGATTTATCTGCTTACTTTTTTTTAAGGGCGCAACAGTTACTTAATTCTCAGGGTGGGTTTGGTTTAGTTGCTACAAATACAATTTCTCAAGGTGATTCTCGTGAAGTTGGCTTAGATCAATTAATTACTAATAATTGTGTGATTCCCCGTGCTGTTCCTAGCCGGAAATGGGAGGGAAGTGCTAATTTAGAAGTGGCTCATGTTTGGTTACGAAAAGGGAATTGGCAGGGTGAATTTATTTTAGATGAAAAGCCTGTTGATGGAATTACGGCATTTTTGACAACGCCGGGTAAAGTTGTTAGTAATCCTCATCGATTAGCAGCAAATCAAGATAAATCTTTTATTGGTTCCTATGTGCTGGGTATGGGTTTTGTTTTGACTCCAGAAGAAGCACAAGCTTTGATTGAAAAAGAACCTCAAAATAAAGATGTTTTATTTCCTTATTTGAATGGTGAGGATTTGAATTCTCGCCCGGATCAATCTCCGAGTCGTTGGGTGATTAATTTCAAGGATTGGGCTTTGGATGCTGCACATGACGATCCGAAAAAGCCCAAAGGTAAACCTTATGCTGCTGATTATCCTGATTGTTTGGCAATTGTAGAAGAAAAGGTTAAACCTGAGAGAACACGGCAGAAAGAAAATGGTGAGTTTGTGCTTAGGACACCGCTACCGCAAAAATGGTGGATTTATGCAGATAAACGTCCAGCACTGTATGATGCGATCGCAGATAAGAATAGAGTCTTAGTTCGCGCCCGTGTTAGTAATACTAACTCAATTACATTTGTACCGACAAATTTAGTTATGTCAGAAATGATTGTAGTATTTGATTTTCAAGACTATATTTCATTTGTGATTTTACAATCAATGGCACATACTGAATGGTTTATTTACCATTCTTCAACTCTTGGTGCAGGAACTCGATACACCCCCTCAGACTGTTTTGAAACCTTCCCCTTCCCCACATCAACCTCAAACCTAGAAGAAATCGGCGAAAAATATTACACCCACCGCCAAAGCATCATGCAAACACGCCAAGAAGGATTAACCAAAACCTACAACCGCTTCCACAACCCCGAAGAAACCGCCCCCGACATTGAACAACTGCGTTTATTACACATAGAAATGGATAACGCCGTCGCCGCCGCCTACGGTTGGCAAGACATAGACTTAGGGCATGATTTCCACCAAACCAAACAAGGATTGCGCTACACTATCAGCGAAACCGCACGCCGGGAAGTGCTAGATAGACTCTTGCTGCTGAATCACGAACGTTACGCGGAAGAAGTCGCCCAAGGGTTGCACGATAAAGGGAAGAAAAAGGGGAAAAGTGGAGGTAAAAATGCTAAAAAGGAGGTATCATCTGAGGGACAGTTAAGTTTGTTTTAGCTTTTAGTAGGAGATTTCTATGAGAGCGGAATGTGGGTTTAAAAGTCAACAAGCAGAGTTACTCCCGCAGATGTTTGCAGAAATTTTAGTCCCCGCTAGCAGTCTGGGATGAAATTACAGCCACAGGTTTTTAGCCTACTGCATAATCACTCATTTCCCGCATAAAAGGAGGATAAAAACCTAACACAATATCCTGTTTTGGTACGCCCAAATTAACTAAATCTGCTGCAATATCATGTTCTGTTGAATTGTAAAAAATCCAGATTTTCTCATGGCGAATATCAAGATGTATTATACAATCATGCACCCAGCGTTTATGCTGCCAACCCAGATGCACAATTTGATAGTGATTGCGCTGTGTATCAAAGATAGTTTCAACCTCAAAATCGCCATAAGCTGGCTTAACTTCGGCGTAACCCATCAACAATTGCTGGACAATTTGCTGATAGTTGGTTAATTGATCCGTTAGTTTTTCCATTGTGAAATTTGCTCCAGTTCAATGTCGTAAATAATCAATTTTACGGAATTTTCTTGCAGCATTGATGCTGGAAAATCACGTTGAAAGAAGCTGTTATAGATTAAATCGGGTATGGCTAGATAGAGAATGCGATCTGGTTCTTCACGACGCAATGCAGCCCGATAGTTAATAAATTGCCCCAGTGCTGTATGAAACTCGGAAATTGCCGATGCACTAGCCAAAAAACTTTTGACTTCTACCGCAATTTTCTCATTTCCTCGCTCTGCTGCGAGTAATCGTTCTGCCCCTAAGTCAATTTCCATATCTACACCACCTACTTTTATTTTAAGTGGATCGTGAGTAACATTCCACCCATCCTTAGTAAGAGCAGTTTTAACAACTTGATGAAAACGATCTTTAGCCACAATAGACGATTCGATCTAGAGGTACAAGTTAAAACTATCACATTTACTGAAATATGGTGCGTTACGGCTACTGAAATATGGTGCGTTACGGCTACTGAAATATGGTGCGTTACGGCTACTGAAATATGGTGCGTTACGGCTACGTCTAACGCACCCTACGTATTTAAATGTGGTATGATGCTAAAAGGCTAAATTGCTAGTTTATTGATATTACGAAATATTGCAATATATGAATATTATTCAACTTCCTGCTGTACTCCCTGGTGATTTGGATTTGGCAGCGATTAATCAAGAGTTAAAAAATAGAACTGCTCAATTAGATTGGAGTAGCGTAGTTTCTGTAAAAGCAGAAGATTTAGCAATATTATTAAATGGTTTGAGCTATTTTGATAGTGAGGTAATTGATTCAGAAAATCCTACAATGTCCGATAACATTGCTCAAAGAGTTGTACATTTTTTCAATAACCATCAAAATAGTGAAAACAATCCTCCTTCTATCTTAGAAACCCCAAGTTATTATCAAATTCGGGCAGAATTAGAACAAGCAATATTAGATGATTTACTCGGCCCAGCAGGGGGAGACTATGAAGAAATAGACGAAATGCGAGTTAGCGATCGCTACCTTGTCGGATTAATCGCACCTAGCGATCGGCATATTGTACCCGAAGAACTCGAAGAAACGCCAGAACAAATGGATGAATTAGCCATTTCCGGTAGCGGGACTTTAGAAGAAGGCACAACCGAAAGTAACATTCTCCCCGCCGAGAAAATGTTTCCCTCCGCAATTGGCATGACTTTTTGTGTTGATGGAAATGCCAAAGCAATTAAAGTAAAAGCAGGGTGGGGACAATACGAAAGAGGGAAAAGCGAAAGCGCCAAAACTCCGACTGGCGAAGCAAAAACCTTGTGGCGGCGCTACCCGATTCGAGGAACCTCACCGGATATTATCTTAAAAGTAGGTACGATTAATCCTTGGCAAATCGATCCAGAAAAAGCAGTATTTGTTCAAGGTCAAATTCGCCAACAGCATCAAGATTGGATCGTGACTCTCTTCTTAGTTAATGGACAAAAAGAACCGGAAATTAGACGCGATAGCGCTTGGTTATTTCAACCAGAATTAAGCGTTGAATCTGCCGACCCCAAATATCCCGATATTTTCATTAAACGGCGGCTGACACGCCAACTCGGTAAACTCAACCCCGTCTTATTTGCCGAAGAACAAGCAATGGCCATGCAGTACCGCAACTGCATAGAATTTGCCGTTGGACACGGGACAGGCGTACACGCAGAATCCCCACCGGGAAAATACGAAGGCGAACAAAGACATCGCGCCTTTCGCCTTGCTACTAAAGTCGTCCCCGCTTACGAAATTCCCCAAACTACGCCGCCAACTGTTGAGGAAATACCGGGACTGGCGGGATTAATTTTAGATATGAAAGAACTCGCAGAAATTCCCGATTTGTCAACGGCTTTAAGTTCTTTAACTATTGCTTATAGTGAATGGATTACCCAACAAACTGCGAAAATTGCCGACTCCACCGCCGATTTAGGCGATTATCAGGAGGCCGCAAAATCGGCAATGGCAAATTGTCAAATAACTTGCGATCGCATTCAAGCAGGAATTGACTTATTACAAACAGATTCTAACGCAACTGAAGCCTTCCGATTTATGAATCAGGCGATGTGGCAACAGCGGATTCACTCAATTTATGCCGAAAATAAACGGCGCGGCGAAGCCAGCGAATGGGATAATATTGATATTCCCAAGAATCGCACCTGGCGACCGTTTCAGTTAGCTTTTATCCTGCTAAATCTTCCCAGTATCACCGAATTAGACCACCCAGATCGATGTCATCCCACAGATGCGATCGCCGATTTACTTTGGTTCCCCACCGGCGGCGGTAAAACCGAAGCCTATCTAGGCTTAACAGCCTACACTATTGGACTGAGAAGATTGCAAGGAAATATTGCCGGACGTTCCGGCGCAGCAGGGGTTGCTGTCCTCATGCGCTACACCCTCCGCCTCTTAACATTACAACAATTTCAACGCGCCACAACCTTAATTTGTGCCTGCGAAGAAATACGCCGTCAAGATGAAAATAAATGGGGTAAAGAACCGTTTAGAATTGGGTTATGGGTGGGGATGAAAACCACACCAAACCGAACCGAACAAAGCAGTGAATTTCTCAAACAAAAACTCGGACAATACCAACCCACTAGCAGCGGTTCCCCCCATCAATTAACTAACTGTCCTTGGTGTGGTTCTCAAATTGACCCCGGCAAACAACATATTAAAGTAGAATCCTTTGCCAAAGGACAAGGACGCACTTTAATTTACTGCGGTGATGCTTTAGGCAAATGTTTATTTACCCAAAAACAATCTCCCGCCGAAGGTTTACCCATCGTAGTTGTAGATGAAGAAATCTATCGTCGTTTGCCAACATTAGTGATAGCAACTGTTGACAAATTTGCCCAAATGCCCTGGAATGGTGCTGTACAAATGTTATTCGGACAAGTAGACGGATATTGCACCCGTCACGGTTTTCGTTCTCCTGAAATCGAAGACACAAACTCTCACCCCAGTAAATACGGACTCCCTACTGCTAAAACTATTCCGACTAATGCCTTGAGGCCGCCAGATTTAATTATTCAAGATGAATTGCACTTAATTAGTGGCGCTTTGGGAACCCTAGTCGGACTGTATGAAACCGCCGTAGATCAACTGGCTTCGTGGGAAGTCAACGGTAAAATAGTCCGTCCCAAAGTAATCGCTTCCACTGCGACAATTAGACAAGCGCGCGACCAAGTGCATAGCCTATTTTTGCGCCAAGTGCAAGTTTTTCCACCTCAAGGATTAGATATTGAAGATAACTTCTTTTCCTGTCAGCGTCCGCCTTCTGAGGATTATCCGGGTCGGCGATATTTGGGGATTTGTGCCACAGGAAGGCGATTAAAAGCAGCATTAATTCGCGTTTATACGGCAGTATTGGCAGCCTCTCAATATTTGTTTGAAAAATATGGCGATCGGGTTGACCCTTGGATGACCTTAGTGGGTTATTTTAATTCAATGCGGGAATTAGGAGGCACTCGGCGTTTAGTGGATGATGACATTCAATCTCGCTTAGGAAAAACCGACCGCAGAGGGTTAGCAAAACGTCTGAGACTGGAAGTAGAAGAATTGACATCGCGCAAAAATTCTACCGATATTCCCATCGTATTAAATTGGTTAGAAACTCCTTTTTCCTCAGATAAGTCTAACAAAAATAACAAGCGCAAACCCTTAGATGTTTTACTAGCTACTAACATGATTTCTGTGGGCGTAGACGTAAAGCGTTTAGGCGTAATGGTAGTGACAGGTCAACCCAAAAACACTGCCGAATACATCCAAGCAACCTCGCGGGTAGGGCGAACTTTCCCCGGTCTAGTATTTACTGTTTATAACTGGGCACGACCGAGAGATTTATCTCATTACGAGCAATTTGAACATTATCATGCTACCTTCTATCAGCACGTTGAAGCCCTTTCAATTACTCCTTTTGCTCCCCGCGCTATTGACCGAGGGTTAGCTGCTTTATTCGTTTCTTTAGTGCGTTTGGCAGGTAGCGAATTAAACGCTAATGATAAAGCAGGCAGGGTTTCTCGCCATCATCCTTATGTGGAAGCTGCTATTAATGCGATTTGCGATCGGGCTTTGGCAGTAGGAGATACTAAGACCCGCGATTTAGTAAAACAGGAATTAGAAGCTAAATTAGACTATTGGTTAGCAGAAGCAGCGAATACAACGGGAGGAAAAATATTAGGATATCAGACTAAAAAAGATGGGGTTACAATCGGATTATTAGAACAACCAGGACAAAGCCATTGGCAATCATTTACTTGTTTAAATTCCTTGCGAAATGTTGAACCGAATATTGGATTAATTTTAGACGCTCGTATCCCCGATGATGACGATCGTCCAACACAATCAATGAGTGAAACTACCCCAATTGATTTAGAGTTGTAGAAGCAATTCCCCACGATTCCCTTGTCAGCCGACGGGCGGGCGCGCTGTCGGCACCACCGCTAGATATTTGCACAAATCATTTAGGTTCGCCATATATTAGTTAATACAATGACAACAAATCAATCCCCTTCTAAAAACAAAGTCGGCGAACTCCGACCCAGCCAAATTTTATTCTCTTCAGGCATTGGTTCTATTGTAGATTTACCCAATTTATCAACAATGGTAATGGGATTAGATGATTGGGAACTCACTCACGCCTCAGAATTAGGAGAAGCCCGGTTACTAGCAGCAGTGCAAAAAGAAATCGGTAATCAAGTCAAAAAACTGCTAACGCCGCCTATATCTGAATCAAACAACCTCATCCCTAACTTATTTGATGAAAGCGCCAAAGTAGGAATTCCCGTCTCACCTTTCCCCACCTGGGTAGTTTGTCCCCAATGTCGATTACTCGCACCTTTAAGATCGGGGCTATTTGAGTTAAAAACCGACCGCCATCGACCAGACCAAAATCGCTACATTCATAGTAATTGTCGCAATTTTTCTCCAACAGCCATCCCTGCCAGATTTTTAGTAGCTTGTCAACACGGACACTTAGATGATTTTCCCTGGCACTACTTCGTTCATAGAGGTAACAGTAATTGCAAAGGTTCTCTGCGTCTCTATGAATATGGCATCTCTGGGTCTGCCACCGATATTGAAGTAAAATGCGATCGTTGCGGTAAATCTCGCCGAATGTCCGATGCCTTTGGCGAACTTGGTAAAATGAATATGCCTCAGTGTCGCGGCCGCCATCCCCATTTACGCAACTTTGCAGAAGATGGATGTACTAAACAAATGAAAAGTATCTTACTCGGTGCATCAAATAGCTGGTTTCCCATCACCCTTTCTGTACTCTCGATTCCCACTACTATTAATCAACTGGGGCAACTAATTGATAAATATTGGACGGTGTTAGAAAAAGCTATTACAATTGATATTTTAGCTGCTTTCCGCCAAATCGGTCAACTCAAAGAATTTGCTAAATATTCAGATGCTGAAATCTGGCAAGAAATCGCACAAAAACGTCAGGGGGCTGGTGAAGCCCCCCTTCTGGATGTGAAAGATATCAAAACCCCCGAATGGCAAGTTTTTTCTAACGTAAACACCAGTTTAAATAACGCTGATTTTCGGTTAACATCTGTCGCCGCACCTGATGGTTACGAAGCTTATTTTGAAAAAGTTGTCTTAGTAGAACGCTTGCGAGAAGTTCGTGCTTTAGTTGGTTTTTCCCGCATCGAATCTCCTGGTGACTATGCTGAAACTGGAGAATTACCCGAAGAATACTGGGCTCCTTTGAGTCGTTCTGAACCTACATGGGTGCCAGCTTCTGAAGTGCGCGGCGAAGGTATTTTTATGCAATTTCAAGAGCAAATATTACAAAAATGGTTATCCAATACACCTGGATTTAAAAAATACGAACAACAAAGCTTAGAAGCGCATCGTCGTTGGCGCAGGGCGCGTTCCTTAGATCCTGATACTAATTTCCCCGGTATTCGTTATATTTTACTGCATTCCTTCGCTCATGCTTTGATGCGGCAATTAGTAATAGAATGTGGTTATAATGCTGCTAGTTTGCGGGAACGCATTTACTCAAAAGATTGTAATGAAGATAATGGCCCAATGGCTGGTGTATTGATTTATACAGCCGCACCAGACAGCGAAGGTACGCTAGGGGGATTAGTCAGTTTAGGTGAACCGGGTATTTTGGGTCGTCATATTGACCAAGCTTTAGAACAAATTGGTTTATGTGCTTCTGACCCTTTATGTGCAGAACATAGCCCTTTACAAAATACAACTTCTTTGCATTGGGCGGCTTGTCATGCTTGTTTGTTTAGTCCTGAAACATCCTGCGAACGGGGCAATAAATATCTCGATCGCACTTTGTTAATTCCTACTATGAATGCTGATTTATCAGAATTAGCTTTCTTTCAATAATCTTATATCTAAAGTCTAGTAACAAGCTGAGTCGTGCAAGCTATTCTCCGGGCAGCTAGCGCTGCCCCCGCTTAGCAGCTATTTTAACGCACAAAGATGCAAACCAAATCCCGCACCGCGACAGCTAAAAACCGAAAAAAAGAGAACGGCTTATCCAAAATAAAACCAAAAGCAACTGTTCCCTTAGAAAGAACCAAACCTTTAGCCAAAGATGAGCCAAAACTTGAAGAAGAATCCGAGTCTCTATCTACTAATAGCGATTCTCCCCAGCTTTTACCACCAGAAATTAAGCTAGTTTGCACCCAAGACAATTTAGCCCACCATCTCGAGCTTGTCAGCAAAGCTGTCCCAGCAAAACCCACCCACCCCGTGTTAGGAAATGTCCTATTAGTCGCTTGCAAAAAAACGCAGCGAGTCCAACTCACCGTCTTCGACATGAGATTGGCCATTCAAACCTCTTTTGATGCTAATGTTCAATCTCCCGGCGACATGACTATTCCTGTCGGACTTCTCAGTGATATTGTCGGGAAATTCTCACCCGGAGATATCACTTTAGTCAGTCGCGAAGCCTTGAATCGCGAAGGTGAAGATAGCGAAGACAGCGTGAATAGCGCCACCTTGCCAGAGGCTGTTAGCAACAGTCCAGTTGCTACCCTAATTGCTGCTTGCGGTCGCTATCAAGTTCGAGGGATTTCGAGTGAAGAATTCCCTGCTATTCCTGAAGTAAAAACAGCGCAAACAATTTGCATCCCCGCTGAAACGTTGAAAGAAGGGCTGAAAGGGTCACTGTTTGCCACCGCTACCGATGAAGGCAAGCACATCCTGACAGGTGTTTACTTCAAAATCGGCCAAGATAGCCTCGAATTTGCTGCCACAGACGGCCACCGTTTGGTTGTCCTCAATACTTCAATTCAAGGTTTTTCTAAGAAGAAACAAGCGGAAATTGCACAGCCTCTAGAGCTTACAGTCCCAGCTAAATCGCTCGCCGAACTGGAGCGAATTTTATCGAGCAGGACATCCGCTGACCCAGTAGAGCTTTCTTACAGCACTCTCGACGCTCTGGTAGAATTCCGGTGGGGAGCGCAGCGCTTAGTAACGCGCTGTTTAGAAGGCGCATACCCAGCTTATCAGGAGTTATTGCAGCAGGATTTCCAACATCAGGTAACGCTGGAAAAAGCACCTTTCATCAAAGCTATAGAGAGAATTGCTGTGCTGGCAGACAAGAAAGAAAAAACGCTCAGCATCCGCATTAATAGCGAAACACAACAATTGTCACTGTCGCTTTTCAGAGAATTTGGAAACGGCTTGGAACAGATGGCAGCGCACGTTAATTCAGACGGCAATTGGTCAATTTCATTCAACATAAAATACCTGTTGGAAGGTGCAAAAGCGATCGCTAGTTCCCAACTCCAAATGCACCTCACTCAGCGCGATGGCCCCGCCATTTTAGTTCCTGCTGGCAACCGCTCCAAGCCCAACATCCTAATGGATGCCAAATACTTGTTAATGCCGATTTTCAAAGAATGAAGGGGAAGAAAGGAGAAATTTTGGCTTTTCTTTATTCAATAAAAGCTAACAATAATCTTGATTAGGACTTACGCAACTGTCACACTCAAATTGACTTATAGGGTGCGTCAGACAAAGTTTTACAAGGACTATCGATGGTTTCAGCTTCTGACGCACCCTACGATATGTGCCAGTTGCATAAATAAATCCTGTGAATTTTTCCTTCCCCTTCCCCTTCTTCTCAGTCCAAAATTACACCTAACCATTCAATCATGTACGCAGCATTGCCTCAAAAATACCGCCCTCGTAGCTTGTCTGAACTGGCCGGACAGGAGTACATCCAAAGGACACTTTCCAATGCGGTCAAAACTAATAAAATTGCTCCGGCTTACTTGTTCGCCGGCGAACGGGGAACGGGCAAAACTTCAACGGCCCGCATTTTAGCTAAATCTCTCAACTGCACCAGTGCAGACAAACCCACAGTAAAGCCGTGCGGCAAGTGCCAGTCCTGCCGCTCGATTGAAAAAGGCAGCAGCTTAGACGTTGCTGAAATTGACGCGGCTTCCCACAACGGTGTGGATGATGCTCGTGCCCTAATCGAGCGATCGCACTTCGCACCAGTTATCAGCCGCTACCGAGTGTTTATTTTAGATGAAGTTCACTGCCTAAGTTCCCAAGCTTTTAACGCTCTTCTAAAATGTTTGGAAGAACCTCCGCATCATGTAGTGTTCATCTTGTGTACGACAGAGCAACACAAAGTGCTGCCAACAATTAACAGCCGCTGCCAAACGTTCCTGTTTCGATCGCTGCCAATCCCAGCCATTGTCAAACAGCTAACAATGGTAGCTGAGAAAGAGTCAATTGCAATTGCCGAAGCCGCTAAAATTGCGATCGCCCGCGCCGCGAATGGCGGGATGAGGGACGCCTTGCAGTTGCTCGACCAGTTGAGCTTATTAGGAGAGGAAATTACCAGTTCTCACGTATTGGAGCTGTCGGGGCGGATACCGGAGTCGGATTTAGTTGCAATTTTGAAATCGACCCGCGCCGGTGACGCGCTGAAGCTGCTGCAACTGTCCCGCGAACTTATTGACAGCGGGAAAAGCCCTAAAATGCTGCTGGCGTCGCTGCTAGCCTGCTACCGGGACTTGTTGCTTGCAACGAGCGTGCCGGACTGTTCGCTGATGCTAGTTAGCGGCATTTCGCACTCGGCGCTGATGGAAATTGCCTCTGCTTGGGACTGCAATGCGATCGCTGCTGGCCTCGAACAGTTGCGGGCTTCGGAATGGCAGCTCAGCAAGAGCGCTCACCCAACGCTGTGGCTGGAACTCTGCTTGCTGGGATTGGCAAAGGTGCCACAATTAAAACCCCACGCCGCTCTTGGCGCTCTTGCTAACCCCAGGCAGCCCGATCGCACCCAGAAGCTGCCCACCTCCTCCAAGTTGCGCCCGCCTCGTTCCAAAGAGCGAGCCATTTGGGAAAAAGTGCTCTCAGCAACTTCTGAGAAGAACCGCGCTTTACTCTGTGCCGCTTCCCTGGTAGCACTGACGGAAAAGAAAGCGGTGCTGGCCGTGCCCGCCCAATACCTGGACAAGTTCAACCGGAACGCAGCTAAGGTGCAGAAAATATTTCTGGCTGCAACGGGCGTCTGCTATCAAGTGTCGTTTGAGGAGAAAAACCCATGATTAGCTTGCTGATAGGGGATGACCTCCACGCGATTCACAAAAAGCTTTCTGCCTTTAAAAAGAACCTCGACCCCGCTTGGATTGGCTTCAATTATCACCGCTTTGATGCTTCGGCATTGAATGAGGCGGTTGACTGCGCCCTGACTCCCGCCTTGGCAACGGAAAAAGCAAAGTTAGTGGTGGTAGAAGGGTGTAATTTCAAACAATTTACTGAAGAGGCACTGGAGGTTCTTCAGGTGCTCCCGCAGGTACCGGAAAAGACGCACCTGGTTTTTGTAGCGCCTTCTATTGACAAACGCCTGAAGGTGGCAAAATTCCTGCTTTCTCAAGCTAAGCTGTTCGAGTTTGACCTTATTCCCCCCTGGCGAACGGATCTCATTGCCCGATCGATCCGAACTCAAGCTTTGGCAATAGGGCTGTCGCTGAACTCAAATGCTATTGATTACTTGGCGGTTGCGATCGGGAACAATTCTGCCCGCGCTGAATCAGAACTGCACAAGTTAGCTACTTACAGTCGCGGCGCTTCTCTCACTTTAAAGCAAGTGCGATCGCTGGTTCCTTCAACTACTCAAAATAGCCTCCAGCTTGCCGAAGCGCTGAGGGAAAGTAACTCTAACAGAGCAGTCTGTTTGCTGCTTGAACTTTTGGCAATAGGAACTTTCCCGCTGGCGATTTGTGCGACGCTGATTGCTCAATTTAGAACTTGGTTGTGGGTGAAAGCGGCGATAGTTGGAGGAGTTAAGCAAGACGCTGAAATTGCCCGGATTTGTCAAATTGCCAACCCGAAGCGAGTGTACTTTCTGAGAAAAGAAGTAGCTGCTGCTTCTCTAACATCCCTTTCGTCTGCGGTGTCCCTGCTGGTTGACTTAGAGGGTTCGCTGAAGCTTGGGCGCAAAGGGGATTCCATGTTGCCTGCAATTCTGGCGATCGCCCAACTATTTCCTCCTAAGAAAGTAAGGCTAACAAAGTAGGACAGATCTCATTTCCCTCGTTTAATTACTTGCATTAGTTAAACGAGGGAAAGTTTTTACACAAATAAATTATTGAGACTCCGGCCAGTTTTTACTCAAAGCCTTAATTTTTTGATTTTTGTTGTTAGTTTTGCTTTGAGTTCGGGCTAAAATCCGCATTCTGTGGTTGGCGCTCTAAAACTGTCCGAAGAGTTGATATAAGACTGCGTTATACAAAAAAGACAGATTCACTAATTTTTAATAGTTGATGAAGCTTCTATATTTTCAGGAAATCGCTACTTTACCCCATCCTACAGGTGGCAATTCTACTTTTTCTCCCATTCGACTCGTAGAAACCTGTTTTAAGGAAAGACTTACCCAGGAAAACAGAGAGCTAAAATCTTGATTCAATAACATTGGAGGAGTATTAGGCGGAGAAATATCTCTCAGAATATCCATGTTTGCACTTGGCATACCCACCGCAAAAAAACTAAATTTATTATTCATTTCAGCATCTCTCACACTCCATGCTGCATTCTGCCAGCTATCTGTAGGTTGACCATCTGTAACTAGGAAAATCCAAGGTTTATAATATTGAATGTAATTCTCTCTGTATTTTCTTTTACGGTTCTCCAGTAAATTCAGAGCTAGTTCAATAGCTCGACCCATAGGAGTTGCGCCATCAGCTACTAGGTGGGGCAGTATAACTTGATCTACGGTGACAAAATCTTGTATTAGATGTGTGTCACCAAATGTAATAACTGCGACTTCTACTCTCATGGAGGCTATCTTATCTTGTTTTAATGTTTCTTTAAAAATAGCAAGACCTCTATTCAAGGCGTTAATGGGTTCACCTGACATCGAGCCTGATGTATCGAGTAGTAAAACTACTGGACACCGAGGTTCAGGATTAATCATAAATTCAACAGCTCTATCAACTCTATCTGGAACTCCCGTATTTTGCAACTTAAGTAAATTTTGCTGATATCCAGACTGTCTTTCTAAACTTATAGTTGACCTATCATCCTCTGCGTTCAACGCTACATCTTCGGCCTGACTCAATTCCTTTCCTTGGACTATTGCAGCAAAAATTTCTCCTTCATCCCCTGGACTATCTGAAATATTTATTTGAGAATCTATGTAGTGACCAATTTCCTCTAGTAATAGGCTGACAACAGCATGATTATTCTCGACATTTTGAGCAAGGAATTCTTGAGATAAATAAATCTTATTACTGACCGTTGTAAAAGCGCCCAAAGCCCCATTCATTTCAACAGATGAACGGATCTCAATCTGTGGAAAATTGCTAAAGTCTCCGTTCGCCCAAGCTTTTGCGAACTCTTCCACCTTCTCCACATAAAAAGTATTGCTAAATGCCTTGTGCATCTTAGCCATGAAATCTGGACTTGTTGCAAAACTTCTCAGTAAATTTTTCGCATCAGAATAAATAACGCCAACAGACGAAAAGTCATTTGCATCACTCGCATACAGAGGCGCAGACGCACCTACTTCAGTCGTTAAATACTCATTATCTGTAAGCCTTTTTATAATTCGATCTCCTATCTGTTTAGGTTCAGACAACTTTCCGTATAACTTCTCTTGCAAATCACCAATATTTTTTAGTAAATTCGGTCTATTGTTCTGAACTTCAGCGAAGTTAGAAAAACTAGAAATAACTTGATTGTAAGCAGCGATCGCAGCCAAATACTCTCCTTTAGCTTCCTCATCCCTACCCAACAAAGCAAAGTAATCGCCCGTAGATTGTGCCATTTGCCCCATTAAGAAGGCTTCTTCTTCCTCAGCTTGCATAATTCCTTCCTGATTTCCAGTAATATCTGACATAACCTAATATCCCTAGAATCCTTTGCATTATTAAATACTTTCAGCCATTCCTCGACACCTTGTTTCCATTTTTGGCAGGCAGCATGATAAATCGCCTCTGCCACATCACCCCGATCGCGATAGTGTTGCTCCAATACCTGATGAGCCTTGCGAGTTATTGGGTTGTCCTCCTGATAATCTAAACGGTGGATTAAGTCGTGAATACGATACCAACTCTCGCGTCCTTGCACGTCCCTCCAAACAAAAGAAAAACGGGTGAGGATGCGAAATGAGGCAGAAGTAGCAGAGAAACGCAAACTTTCTCCTAGTTTCAAGTAAAGATCGCGATCGAATGCCCGACAAGCACTCAGAGCGTGAACTGCATCTCGAATATCCTCATCTACATATCTTAATAGCCGATTTCTCAACTCCTTGGACTTGTCGGTGGGGACATTGAGAAAGTCTGATGTACTCAGTTGAATACCACGCTTTGCTGCTGCCAGCACCACATCACCACATAAACCCAGATAAAACGGATGCGCGTCATCTGGTGCAACACTAGCATAATCAATCAAAGCTTCTGCCAGGGCTGTATCCGAAATCCCTGACTTTTGCAGATAAACCCTCCCATCCGCCTTGGATAAATGCCCTACTTTATCTGTATGTAAATCTTCTGGGGAAATTTTGAATTTAGTTGCCTCAACCCATCGCGGTGGCTCTCGTCCCGCTACCACCACCACAATACCTAACTCTTGCTTCAACCCTTTGAGTAAGCGTCGCAGCCACTCATCCATGTAAAAAAATGTGTCTTCTGGCACGTCACGCTGATGCCCCCAAAATGCCTCATGGGTATCGAAGAACAGCACAACTCTTCGCGGTTTCTCATCCAAAGCTTTTAAATCTTGAGCAAGCCAAGAAGGTAATGATTTAATTACCTTTTCCTGTTTATTACTCTCTGCCATTGCTGCATTTAAGTCTCGTGCAAACCAATGGGGCAAAGACTCTATTAACTCCCGATCCAAGTCAAGTTTGCGAATTTTTTCAATTTCCGGTTCATCTAAGCCTAATTGTTGCAGGTAAAGAGTAAATTTTTCATCTAAATTCTTGGCAAAAATGTCTAAGACTGCTTTTCCAAAACTACCAACAGGATTTTCAGTAACTACGTCAATCAAAGGGGCAATTAATCCAGCTATTTCACTTAATGGGAAAAGCTGTCTAATTTCTTGTACCGATTTTCCCTTTTTGCAGAGATACCAAACACAGGCATAATCATAGAAAGGAAATTTTAATCCATATCCTAACTCTTGAGCCGCATTTGCCAAGTTCCGCCGCAGTATCAGTAAGCCATCAAAAGGATGTTGATATCGCTTGTCCCCACCAGGAAGAGGCTCAAAATCGTGTAGCACTGCTGGTACTGGCTTCAAACCTCTATCCCAGTCGCTTACCCGCTGGATTTCCTGGGCAACTTCAGCATCGGGTTTAGCTTTTAATTGGCTCCAAACGTCCGGGTGTAAAGACTTACAGCAATTCTCCCGTAAAAACTTTAGCAGTAACGACTTGCCATTCCCGCCATCTCCATGCAAATAGAGGATAGTTGAACGAGGCGGATCTTCGTTGATGTATTCAGCAAACAGGCGAGTAAACTTATGCCTGTCTGTAAAAAGTTGCAGTTTTCGGCTTTGTGTCTCAGATTCCCAGTCAAAATCTTCTTCCATACTCAGGGTTGTGCAACTTAGGCATCTACTATAATTTTACACCAATGAAGCAAAAGTACCTTGTTTTGAGGAAATAATCGACTGACTTCCGCTCTCTGTGTGTAGAGGCACTCCGTGTTGAGGTTTAATAAACAGCTTTGTTACTTTCATGGCGGTTATTTAATCGAGTAGAATTTATTTAATTATTTGTACAACTTTTATCAAAAACGATATCATAATAATCAATAAAACTTTAAAAAGCTTTAAATAAAATAGTCTTTTTTTATACCATAATGTAGCGCCTTGCTAGTTTAAGAAATATGCTATTCTAAGAATGTAAAGGCAGCGAACCTTTTGACAGTGAAGGCGATCTGCCGATACAGCCCGCGCCGCCCCGACAGAGAATAACCCCAGCTTTCTGTTAGGAAACCTTATTGGGTTTAGCAGGCAAGGGTACAAAGCCCCAATCCCCAAATAAACAACCAGGGCTATCCAAATGAATAAAAATGAAACTGTGTCGCTCTCAGTCAGCGACGCGATTCAGCATATTGGTCTTGACCAACTCAAGCCTCACCCTCGCAATGAGGAAATTTACGGAAGCACCGAAAGTATTGCTGATCTGGTAGAGTTGATCCAACTCAAAGGCTACGTCCAACCGCTGACCGTCAAAACAGATGGCACGATCGTCAGCGGCCATCGGCGGTGGAGGGCGCTAGCAGCGCTAGGCTGGAAGTCTGTCCCAGTTATTGTCTGCCACTTCCAGACTGAAGATGACGAGCTGTTCGTCTTGGTGGCAGAAAACCGCCACCGCCACCAAAGTCCAGTACAGAGAATTCGGGAAGGAATTGTTGTAGAGCCTATAGCTAGAGAGCTGAGGAACAGACACGCTGCCAAGAAAGCTCGCCACGAAGCTGCTGGCTCTGCTGATCCGCCCTTAAAGGACAACCAGCAACCGCTAATGGAAAATTTTCCATTGAACGCGATCGACTTGGGTCTGACTCCAAGGGAAATGGAACTGACGGAAAATATTGTGGCGGCTATAGTCGGCTTGGGGTGCGGCAGGAACTACAGGAAAGGGCGCATTGCCGTCAAAGCTGCCGACGAGCTCAAGAAAGATCGCCCCGAATTGGCTGCAAAGTGGTTGGACATTATTAATGACCACAGCATAGATGTAGGGTATCAACTTGCGAAGATGCAGGAGGACAAGCGAGTAGTGGCGTTGGCGGCGCTCTCGTCGGGAGCAGCGAAAACCCCGAAACAAGCTAAAGCTCTGATTAAGGGTGCTTTGAGAAAATCTTCCGCCTCGAAGAAAACCGAGGGCAGCAGTAGTAGCGAGGGGGTTCAAGAAGGCGATTGCGGTGGAGAATGTAAAACTTGCACTCCTTGCGAACCAATTACGGGTGAGGGAGTCAAAACGCGCTTTAGTCCAGACAGCGCTCCTTCGTGGGTTATTGTCAAAATCCCTTTTATTCCTACTGAAAAAATAGCCCAAAGGAAATGGAATGGATTTTGGGGCCGGATTGTGGAGGTTGGAGGGACTTTGAAAGTCGATATGGGCCCAGAGGTGGTGTCGCTCCTTCACTCAGATGTAGTGGCAATATGGAACCCAACGCCGAGTTTTTGCTCAATAGCTGAGCGAATTCTCAGGCTGCAAAGCTTCGGCACGGTGTACGAGTTTGGGAAAATTGTCTTGAACAGGATGCAGAGAAAAGTGGTTTGGGATGCAGCAGCGCTAGCTTATCTGGATGCTGTGGAACAGGTGGAATTGGCGCGGCGGGCGATCGAGCAGGCTTTGTAATGAGGCTCTCATTTACTGGCACTAAATTCGTAAGGTTTTGAACTGCTACGAAAGCGCAGCCGTGACAGCTTCGCTATTTCTGGGCCAAGAATGTAGCATACACGCTTGGCCCAGACGATAGCTCCCGGAAATCCCGCTGCGATCGCTGCTTTAACAGAATTGCTGGAAAAAACTGTAGCGTGAAAATTTACGATTATCAATTGCTGAGAGTTTGGGGAAAATTGAGCCGGGAATACTGTTGCTGTTGGTACACTTGCAGGCATTTTAGAATCAAATAATTCCCTCGGCAATTTGCCGGCAGGCAGCTTATAGTTTAGGGAAAAATTCTCCCGATCGCCCGACCAGCGATCGCTTCTTCAGGAAAGGCTAATCTTTTCTGTAACTGCTGCTGGGTTGAGGCGGCTAAGTATAATTTAGTAACGCTTTGTCCCAACAATCCTGTTATTGATAAATATTCGATCGCAAAAATGTTCATTAATCAAAAGCGTGCCGGCGACTAGCGTCGCGCCCCCTGGGTAAGCTGTAACTGCCTTACCCACCTATGCAATTAATCACCTTCACCGATCTAAGTTTTCTAGCCAATCCGACACAACTAGCAGTTCCCAATAAGTTAGAACAAGAGGAATTTCAACTAATAATGAAACAAACCTTCTTAAAACTCCCCACTGAACCCCTGCTACTGGCGAATCCCAAAGTGGATAAGTGGATTATGGAAGTTAGTTTGCTATTTCCCGAGGTATTTGAATGGGAACCTCCTACATTCTTAGTCGATACTCAGTTTAGCGCTAAGCTTAATAAAGATGTATGCGTGCAAATCAACGCCAATGCAGCTTTTCTTGAACCTCAATCTGTCCATTTAATTGAATGGGCAATCCGCCATCCTGCATTAAATTGGTCTGACCGAGTAAAATTGTGGACAGCAGCCGAATCTCTCTCGCTGCCGCCAGAAAATATCAAGCTGACCGTGTTAGCACTGCACCCAGCCCATCCGGGGACGAGGCGCGAACTCAGTTGGGACAGCCGGCAACACACACAGACAAGAGATTGGCTTGCGTCCGCGCTGGCAGGAAAGGCGAGATCACCTGTTGCTGCTCGAAGAACATCACCGCCTGCGATCGCGCCCCTCACTCATTTCGACATCGAGGCAATTCCAGAGGTAGAGATTTAGACTATTATCGCAGTCGCTCAGAATCCGATCGCGGCTGAAGGATCCGAATCGATCCCAACTTCCAAGTCAAGGCCAATGGAAAATTTTCCATTGGCTGCCACACTCCCGCTAGCGCTTGCCAATACTGCCAGTGGCAAAAACCCGCCCGGAACGCCCAGTTTTACTGACAACTGAGTCTAGCGGGTCAGAGCCAAATTTCTTGCCTGAAGCTGGCGGCGTCGGCGATTCGGATGGAACGTTACCTCCGGCGTCTGGCAGAGGCAGCATCCGTTCTGCTTCCTCAATGCGATCGTACAGAGTAGCAGTTAACTGTTCGAGGCTGGCCGTCTTGATGCGACTCTCCAGCCGGAACCTGACATCCGTATCCCAGAGAGCCTCGCTCTCGCTTTGCCGCTGCAAATCGGCTTTGGGAATGGGTATGGTCAGCGCATAAGGAATTGACCCCTCGCCGCCGGAACTGTAGCCGGGGTTCGTAATTACACACCGTCCCTGGGGGAACCGCAAAATTTCGTCCACCGAAAACAGCGGCATTTTTTGAAGCGACTCGTTCCAACTAATAGATTGATTGCTTTGAGATTGGCCACCCATTGAACGGCTGGTGGACTTGCTTTTCAGCAAAACTTCTTTTTCTCCGTAGCGATCGGAGTATTTTTTGGCAGTATCAGTGTTACCCGGATTGAATAAAATGTGAGTGCTGCAAGCAGAGGCGATCGCCGCCCCCATTTTCTCTCCATACCCTTCGTATAGTTGCTCCAAACTCTGAATTCCCAGAATGAAACAAGCTCCATTCGAGCGATATTCGTTAATCCACTGCGGCATCCGATCCAATCGAAGAGAGGGAAATTCATCGAGTGAAATAACCAGTGGATATTTCCGAGGGCGGCTTAAGTTGGACACAACAAGCAGGTGAATTGCTGCTGCTAGCAGAGGCCCCACGACGGAGCGCCGCTCGTCATCTAATTTGAAAACAATCATCTGTCGGCCTTCTATTTTCGTTGGGATGTCCGATTTTCCCAAAAATGCTCGCAACAGGTCAGCTTGGATAAAGCTGCTGAAGGTTCCAGCCGCCGTTGTCAGAATTCCAGAGATGGTTTTTTCTGCTTCCTTGGCACTCAAAAACTGGTTAAAGCTGGTGGCTACCCACTCATCAATTTGACGGGATTGAACCGCATAGTCAATCCGCTTTACCAAATTTGGCAACCTCAAAATTGCATAGAGCATTGCCATATCTGGATATTTAGAACCCTTGACTAATTGAAGGAGTGCTTTAGCCAATAAGTCTCCAGCTTTTGAGAAGAATTCATCACCTTTTCCATTACCTGAACTCGCATTTCTATTAATAACCTGACCGATTTCCCCAGCCATGACAGAATCTTGAGGGGACTTCATAAAGTCGAGGGGATTAATGATGCCTGAATAAGGTTCTCCCGGTGCAAATACCCACACTTGGTAGCCATACCGCGCTGCCAGAGGTGCGTGGAGTTTGAGCTGATCTCCTTTCTTATCGTAGAGAATAATCGGAAATCCTTGCACCATTGCACTTTCTAGCGCCCTATCAATTGTAGAAAAAGTTTTACCCGACCCAGGCGCTCCAATTACTAAAGTTGACCGTTCTGCATGAGGGAGCCAAACAGTGGGAGGAGAACCAAAAGCTGTCTGAATAGTGGTAACAAAACCTCTAAGTTTTTTCCCTTTCCACCAATAGCGAGGGCTGCCACACCATAGCGTGACTTTATTGTGTTTGCGCTCCTTAATTTGTTTCAAGGCAAGCTGAGTGGCTGCCATCTTTTCGGAAGTTCCGCACACTTTCCCAGTGGTAATTTTGCCCTTGCCATTCCCCAGAAACCGAGACAGTAAGAGGAGGAATATCAGCGCTCCTATTGTTAGATATCCATCCGGGTTATTGTATTGTTGGAAGAGACCGCCTAAGTCGATTGATGATAGGGGTGTGGGTTGCTGGGTTCTCCTCTGGCTTTGAGCGAGAACTGGAGTAGAGTTAGCCTGTGCTATCAAAAATTTAATCTCAAAATTCATAAGTATATATCTGAATGCAAGATTTTGTCGAAAGAGCAATTAAATCTGACCTGACTTGTAGCTACAACTTACTGTTGGTAGACAAATAAGCTTAAATCAAAATTACTCAGTGTTAGTTCAGTCTTGGGAACGAGCAATTATAGCCAACAGTTCTAACTTTCGGTATAAAGCAACCAGCACTTGATATTATCCCTGCTAACGCAGTCAGCAAGATAGGAATCAAAATTATTGAAAGATATTTTTGCCGTGAACAAGAAACAAAAAGAGTGGCTGTCAGAGCTTTTGAAGAGACACCCGGACTATGAATTTTTAAAACGTAGCACCATCAAACTAGGAAGAGGCGACATTTCGCTAACTTTAGAACGTACAGAATGGATCTACATGGGAGCCGTTGAAGTAAAATATTCAGGAGCCTATCTACCTGGATTAAAGTGGCATTATCTTAACGCCAGACTATCCAGAATGGGCAAATTGCTTTCCGACTTAAGCTACAACTGTAAAGTCGTGTCTTACCCTCACTGTCCGCTTGCGTCTGACTGGTTGACAAAATCTAAATTAGAAGAGGTGAAAATTCAGGAAGGAGAACAGATGAATCTCCCCTTTCACGAAGCTGTATTGATGGTAAGCCAGCCCCCATTATTGAAAGGGAGTTTTTACCGAGCCAAGCGGTGGCATAAGCCAAAATCAGAACGCTCGCCTGTAACAAACTGTCGCCGTACTCCAAAAACTTTCCAGCGCGAACTGCCATTTCTGAAGCCAAAAATTCTAGCTCCCGATACTAAATTTGTCCCCCTTGCTTGTATTGATGGCGCTCTCGTACAGGTTCCTGAATATCTAATAAAGTTGTTAGAAGAAGCCAATGCTAGTCTATCTGAACGAGCAAATGCAGCTTCTTTGTACGCGATCGCGGGTTTGAAAGGAGCCATCAACTTTGTAGAAGGACTGCCTCTACTGCGGACAAGAGCAATAAACACTCTACCCCAATTGCTCGCGCCCAATATTGTCAGCGAGGAAATTAAAAGCATTGTGAGTGCTTGATTCTGATAATAGCGCAACTTCAGAAATTGCTGAAGCTGCGCGAGCGCTTTCACAATCGTTATTTTTTTTGTACACCTAATTAGTCTTCCTCACGATTCGGTAGTTCTGTACTACCAGTTAATTTATTTATGAAATCTTAATTTTGTTGACAAAATTACTAGGCTTAACTGTGCTATATATTACGCTTTTTAAAGGTAAGGCTACCGCCTTGCAGGAACTGCAATGTCACAAACTTTTAGAATGGTTAAAACCAATAGTAAAGCTAAAGCAAAAAGCTCAAGTAACGCAGGAATGACTGAAAGCACAATCCCACTTCAGTCAGAAGACCTTGATTTTGAAATTGACCCCGAACTCCTAGAACCTGGTCATAATCAAGTAAGGCGACCAATTCTGCCCTATGGCATCGTCATCAACGAACAAGTGGCGGGAATATTAATTCCAGAGGATCAGCTAGAAAAAGCCAATTGGTTTGTCATGCCAACAGAAGAGGAAATGACTACAATTGGACTAACAGAAGATGTTACAGGCTTGCTGCTCTCTAAATGCCACTTATGCGTGTTGGGATTTGTCCCTGAATACATTCGTTACAAGAATGACGTTGCCGATCTAGGCGGTAGTGTTGTCGGGCTGTACGAAGAGTATAAAGCTCAACTCGATAAAAAGATAATGGATGTTGTCAGCGAACACGCCATTGTCTTCTTGGATGAAAACAATCGTCCCAGACACAGCACGCCTATTGTCGTCAGATTTAAGAATGTTGCGCTTTGGAGCTTTAAAGCAGCCAGAGACGAATTCTACCGTTTGTTGGAAAAAGCATTCGCCGACTATTTCCAAATTCCTTTCAGCGGGAAAACCGATAAATGGCGGAGCCTCGGCATCCTAGAGGTGGAGTTCAAAGGAGTTAAAGAAGGTGAAGGCTCTAATAAGAGCTACTGCTGCAAAACTGTCAGCTATACCAAGCCAACTGCTGATAATTTCCCCTTTCTATATCTGGGACGCCCGCAGCATAAAAATGCGATTTGGGGGCTGCACGATATCATTGCCGGATTCACTGAAACTCCTGCATTACCAGGTACAGCCGAACCGCAAATTCAAGTGCTGCCACCCGCTGCTCGTAAAATAGAAAATGGAAAAAAGCAGACCGCCAATCATAAATTCCCTCGGAAAATTGCCGCTGAAGTAATAGAAGAAGAGGATGATTTCGACGACTTAGATGAAGAAGAGGAGTTCGACGATGATTTTGATGCGGAAGCAGATGACTAACAACCTCGGTTAGTTACTTTTGAAGAAGTGCCTCATATCCAGTTACGGATAGAGGCATTTTTTGATGGTGCAGAACAGGCGATCGCTAACAGATAGTCAAGCTCAAATATAACTTTTCTCAGTAACATGAGGTAGGCTCGCAGATAGGGCTGACGGGCTGACGGACTTGCCTCCATTCCCGCGTACCTCACTTTATTGAGAACTGCTATACTTTAAACTCGCCTATTGCATTTTATGGGGAAGCTCAATCAAGGAACTGTTAGCTAACTGGTACTGGCGGCCGTTGAAGCAATAAAACAACTGCCGAATACCATTTTGTGACGGCTGCTGTACTTGCAAGCAAGGCAAATCAGAGGTTTTTGAGGGGTCACTTACTACTTGAAGTAGCGGTTTATTCGGTGGTAAGTTTTCGTTTAAATAACTAGCAAATACACGATTAGGAGGAACATTTTTTCTGAATAAATACCCAGCATATAAGCAACCTCCTGCTCCACAAACTCCGGGGCTGTTAAAATTAAAAATAACTAACCTGCCTGCTTGCCGGTTTACAGCCCAAGCCAACACATTTGATGCTGAATCCTGGGGGTTAAACTCAGAATTTTCGGCAACAATGCTTTGAACAGTTTCAACAGGAATGAGTCTAGTAGCAGGTGTCCATGAAATCGTTGTAGCACTCGCGGTGCAACCAGCAGTTCCTAACATCATCGATAACAGCAAAAACAAGACCACTCCAAAGCGGAACCACCGCCCAATAAATAAAAACGATGATACTCTGGGCTGAGAATTATTTAGGGAATTAGAAGCGGGGTTTGGGAGTTCCTTATGAGCAGGTTGAGAAAACAGTAATAATCTTTTTCTTGCAGCTATAATGCGCGGCTTCCCTTTTTGTTCTGAACCTGAAGTTAGTTGTTGATTTTTGCTAAACATTGATTTAATCTCCGCGAATTATTTTCCATGTATATGTCATACCAAATCCGGTTATGACAGACACCTTGCAGATTTACTAAATCTGGTTATGACAGACACCTTGCAGATTTACTAAATCTGCTTTGAGCAAAGGTTTTATTGTTGCTTGTAGGACTCTTACCTTCATCTGATTTGGTATCGGTATCAGTTCTTAAGGCTGGTTTTACTAAGTTGAGGAACAGTAATGCCAACCTGCTTAAATGCCCAAAGCTCTTCTTCCGAAAATCGCCAAGCGGGTTCTCCCAAATTCGGCTGCAAGGTAGAGCGGAACTTATCAATACTCCCTGCCTTGTTGATGGAGTAACGCAATTCCCCCAGAGCAATTTGCCTTGCTACCGGCAGCTTGACAGTGCGGCTGTAAGGATAAAAATCGTTCGTAGGGTTGGAATAAAGCAAGCTACACTGCTTCTCTTGGAGAGAAACCAATACAGAAAATGGCACGGCATCTCCCTGCAAATAGGCATCGAACAAGCGATATTGAGTGCTGCCATCAGTTACTTCAGTTACAAACTCTGTCCTGATGGTCCCTAGACCAACTGGAAGGCAAGCTGAAGGGAAATCAGCGTTCCGAGTAGGCTGGCTAAAAGCTGGGGGATGGGTGAATAAACTGCTCAACAAATAAACCAAAAAAGCTGTTAGCAAGCCCCAGGTAAATTTCAACAGAATTGTCCGTTTTTTCAAGGAAATCATGGTGCAGAACATCTCCGTTTAATTCAAATTCCTTCTTGAGATGGGTTAACAGCAGTTCCATTAATGCGGGTTTCAAAGTGCAAGCGAGGGTCTGTCGTTGTTCCAGTGCTACCTAGTCCGCCTATGACCTGACCTTGAGAAACGCGATCGCCCACTTTAAGTTTCACTGAACCCTCGCGCAGGTGAGCATACCGAGTTGTGCGACCGTTGCCGTGCTCGATTTCGATCCAGTTGCCGTAGCCACCGCCGCAGTTCTGTAACCCTTCCTGGCAGTTAGACACCGCTGTTTTGACAACGCCGCCGCCAACAGCTTTTACCGGACTTCCCATTGAGCCGGCAATTCCAATGCCGTTATAGATTTTCCGCACGCCGGAAACCGGACGAGTCCGCATCCCAAAGCGGCTGGTTACTGGCCCATTCGCAGGCTTGATATATTGACCTGTCGATTGACCGCCGCCGGGGGCAGCACTCGCAGAATTAGAGGATTGCGCCGCACTGGAAGTCGGAACGCAAGTAGCAGCATTCGACTTCGCGATCGTTCTACCTCCCTCTCGATAGCGCCTCAAAACATCCTGTCCGTAACTTAAAAGAGTTAAACGACCGAATGTATCGGTTGAAGAGCCGTCAACTTTGGAATAGTCGCCCCCGAAATGCTTTTGAGCTACTCGCTCAATCAGGCGATCGCCACTAAAAAGACTCCCAGTAGTAGGGTCTTTTTCTTGAGAAGTGGCATTCAGCTTAGAAGCGAGACTTTGAGCAAAAACAGCTTCTCGATCTGCTGGCGGAAAAAATTGAAAAAGTTCTGTTTGAGTGGGTTGATAACCGCCTCGCAGTTTAGCTAAAAATTGCGTCCCCCCTGGTTTAGATGAAATTGAACTAGCAGCGTACTCGTCGTAGTTTATAAACTGGTACTTGCCCAAGGGAACCCCACAATTATTGCCACCATCAGCGCAAGCATTAACGCCGGCATTCTCGTAAGAACCGCTGCTTTCAATACTGGCGATTCCTTCTGCCAAAGCGGGAACATTGACTCCTCGAACATTGCCAACTGACACTGGCGCAGGTGCGGTGCTACCCGGAGGGCAAGGAACATTAATATTAGCTGCTGTAGTTACGCCTTTTGTAACAGGAGAAGATACTCCGTCGCGAACTGCCCCAGTTGATACAGAGGAAGAGCCACCAGAAGACGATTCCAGCGCCCCAACGAAAATGGGAGAATTAACCCGATAGGTGAAAAAGGGCACCGGGCCAATAAAATAGGGAGAGCAGCCGCAAGGCGAACAAAATCGGAAAAATAGAGCCGTATCAACGGTATCGGTTCGCTCGTCCGGTTCCATGACCACTACCTTAAAAGCGCTGCCAAAAGGCAATCTTCCCGTCGGTTCCTTGCCGCCGTTGACACCTTTAAGACAGCCCGATCCGCCCTCGACTTCCTGGTACTTACCGCTAATCCATTGCTTGCCTTCCAGCGAACCGCGAGCGTTCCGACCCGAATTCTCCAGATCGTCTAGTTCGATATAAGCGCAATTATTTTCTTGGCAGTTAACCGAGAATCCCTGAACGTCAGAGCCGGAGATTGTCTTAGTTCGCCGTCGCTCGGCGGGGCCATAAATCGCATCAATTCTCATTACTAAATTGCCGAATTCTGCAATTGGATTGGGAAAGCTAGACAGAGGTAAAGCATTCAGCCCAGGTACGTCTTTAATTAAGGTCGTTTGCCAATCTGAAAACGCGCCAAGTTGAGCGCTGCTTAAGTTCGGAATTGAAGACATTGAATACTGAGAGAGGTCAATTTCTCCGAGTTTTAAATTACTTAATTGTGGATGGGAAATGAGGAGCTGGTCTAGAGTGCGATCTGCTACATCAATACCAGCAGCTTTTGTTGCTAGCAGTCCCGCCACCGGCGCAATCTCTGCCACTTTAAATTGACCGAGAAGAGGGATAGCCTGAACTAACTGATTTAACGACTGCTTGGCCACTAAAGTAAATGCGTTTAAAGCTACGCTATCTAAATTCAGACCAGCTTGCTGCGTGACAAAACCAAAGGATAACAATTCTGGTTGCAAAGCTTGGCTGATATCGCCCAACATGATGTACTGATCGGGAGTTTGTCCTGCTGTCCAACTTCGGCTCAAATCATAGCCAACTGCCTGCTTGTACTCTCCTGCTGAAAGGCTTCCCGATCGACTGATGGGTGGCATTTGAGAAAAAGAAATTTGCGTCCAATCTGGCAATAGGGCGTTAACTGAAGTAGGATTTCCTTGCCTGTCCATCCCTGGTATTTCTAAAATTTTGGTTGGCATTTCAGTTGTATCAGCAGGAATTCGTGCCATAGCAAATATTGGTTGCTCAAACAAAATGGAAACTATTAAGACTAGAGAGAATAACCATACTGATAATTGCCAGAATCTTGTTGATAATATTCTTCTCATGTTTGTGCAAAAAACTTTGGTTATTGGTTGAGGGTACTGTACAAAAGTTAAGCAATTAAGTGGGAGAAAGGAACCCACCGAACTTGATGAGGCTGCAATTGCGCTTCTTAAAATAAATGAAGCAGTCAACCGAGGCTTTACATGGAGCAGCCTCGGCGTAAAACACTACAGATCTAAGTCATCGCTGCCGAAATGAGAAGTTTCATACAGGCGATTTGTAGCCTGCAATCTGAAGCACTACAGCTCTAAGTCACCGCCGTCGAAATGAGAAGTAACTGTTTGAATTTGATAGAAATTAGCGTCATTTACCCCTCCCTCAAAATAAGGGTTAGGGTTAGCAGCCGTCTCCGTCCACGGAGTATCTGCTAAATTCAAATCGCCTTCAAAAACGTTCTCTCGATAGCCATCAGCAAAGTAGTCTGGAGCCCCGTACCCCTCTGTTTGCTGACTGCTATAACCGTTGCTTCGATATCCGTTAAGGGAGGACTCGCACGGGTTACTTTCATAGCCGCTAACAGCATAGCCATCAGCGCTGTAACCGGGTTCATTGCCATAGATATTGTTTGGCTCGTTCATAAATCCTGTAGCTACAAAGTAGTAAGAATCAACAATTCAGCATAGCTAGGGATAACGAGTGGGGGTTTCATCCGATAGTCGTAATTAAACTACCGCCTATCGGCGGATAGGCTACGGCGATCGCCTTAGCCGGTCCGCAAACAACCAAGACCTACTGCTATTGCACGAAACAAAATATAGCGCTGGCATTGTTCTTAATTTCGCCCGCCTTCCATCCAGCAAGGTAGGTAAAAATTACTCAGAAATATAGAGGCGCGTATCTCTGCCGAATTGTTTGCCCAACAGGCGGCGCAAATGCCTGTAACTGAATTCGCTACGCGATTTTTCTGACCTTCATTCGTCACACAATTATCCTTCAAAAAGATATGACTCAGCTAAATCTGTTAACGCCCGAATTACTTGAAGAAATTACCACTCACCCTGTAAAACCTCAGTCCGGCATTTTGGAAAAGCTGAAGCTATTAGCCCAGATGGGTATGCACCGCGACTTAATAGCCGTGCTACTGGAATTGACCGGAATTCCCCTTCCCTTTTTACGTTACTATGCAGGCCCATTAGTTTTACACAAAACCCCCTGGTCAGAAAGCATACCTGACTGGTTGAAAACGGCTTGCTTATCCGATAGGCTCGATTTGATTCTAGAGGAGTACAGCAACAGAATTGTAGGGAATTACTGCACTTCCACAGAAGTCGTGGCTTATATGATGGGAGCCACATTTGAAGCTCCTCTGCACCACAGTTATTACAAGGTCTATATGTGGGCAGCACAAGACACCTTGACGAGACATAATCGGCTACCAAATGGTTACAACTTGTCCGAATTAGCTGACTTTTCACCCGTGAACTTTGACAGCATCCAAAATGATTATTACCATCTAGCTAGAGCAATTAGGAAAAGCGTTGTCCGCCATGCAGCGTCCCAAGGGTGGGGTAAACGTAAATTGTCCCAAGATAAAAGCGCTGATGCAGATTTACCGACAGAAATGGTAACAGATAAGTCACCAAAAGATAAGTCAATAACTGAAGGGCAATTGACTTTATTTTAACACGGAAAAAAAGGCAATTTGAGCCAATTATAGCCCGAATAGCAGCAAAATTAAAATGAAAGATACTTCATCGCTTGCAGAAATGCTATATGAGCGAATCCGAGAAGCTCCACCTTATTCCTGGTTTCCGTCTCCCCCAGAGCTAATTGAGCTTATGCTTGAAGAAGCTCAATTTGTTTCAGGAATGTACGCCTTAGAACCAACAGCAGGAGACGGCTTATTGGCGCAGGCTATGGTTAGAGCGGCTGCAATCGTTGATGTAATTGAAATAAACCCGCTGCTACAACAACTTCTGTTTCAAAAAGGGTTCAATCTAGTAGGAAGTGACTTTTTAACAACTGAACCGCAGAGGCGATATAGCAGAATTTTGGCAAATCCGCCATTTTCTACGCCCCAGATCAAAGGAGTTGATTTAGATATCATACAACGTGCCTATAACCTTTTTCTAGCCAATCCGGGACGGCTGGTAAGTGTTGTTAGCAATTCCATGAATGTCCGAGCCGAGCCGCGATCGCAAGCATTTCGAGCCTTTCTTAAGCGCACGTCAGCTAAGTTAATCGAACTTCCCTTAGAAATCTTTTGGGGGAGCGATCGCCCGGTGACTGTTGAGAGCTACCTAGTCGTAATAGACAAAAAGTAGACGATTCCTTCCCCACTATACCGTTTTGTTAGTGGGGACAGCACAACTTACCTTTCAACACTTTACTGTCAGTTTCTTTGAAAAAGAAATATTAAAAATGTAAAATCGACTGCACTAGCGGATATCTGCGAAAATATCTCCGCTAGTTGTCTAAATTTAACGACTAAAACTATTACCTTAAAATCCCTCTACTCCCATGAATAATTCCCTATACTACGCCCCAACTTCCATAGTGGAATATGAGCTAATTACAAACTTTCCCAGACTAAATGATGTCCTTTCGCCTTTAATAAAAGCTCGTGTTATAGCCATAGACACAGAAACCACCGGGCTAGATCCACTTACGGAACGCATCCGACTCATCCAAATAGCTGTTCCCCAACGCCCAGTGATAATTGTCGATCTAGCTGCTTTTGCCGATCGCGAATTATCGCCTTTAAAAGCACTTCTAAACAGCAGTGCGCTCAAAATATTTCAAAATGGTAAGTTCGACTGGCAGGTACTAGAAATAGCTGGGCTTAGACCGTCTGGCCCATTTTTTGATGTCATGCTAGCGAGCCAGGTGTTGCGATCTGGACTCCAGAAAAACCACGATCTACAATCCCTCGCTCTTGAATTTTTAGGAATCAAACTTGACAAGAGCCTACAGTCGAGCAATTTCGGAGGTAAGTTATCAGCTTCTCAGTTAGAATACGCCGCTTTAGATGCTGCTGTCCTGCTGAAACTTAGAGCGCGCCTGAGCTCAAAACTTCGGAGTGCTGGGTTACTAGAAACCGCCCAAATTGAATTTGAAGCGATGCCTGCTGTAGCCCAAATGGAACTAAATGGAATGTTACTGGATGCAGAACAATGGCATTTGGTGGGGGAGGAACTGAAAGCTCAAAAGCAGACTACGCTGGTTGAATTAGTGAAAGCCGGTCTCAAACCAGCCCCTAATCCCCAACTTTCGCTATTTCCAGAGATGGTGGAAACCATAAACCCCCGCTCGTCTGTACAAGTTTTAAGTGCTCTTCAGGCCCTCAATATTCCAATCAAGTCAACAAGCAAGAGCGAACTTATTCCTCTAGCTGGTCAATACCCGATTATCCAGTTGCTACTTAATTATCGGAAATTAGCATCTTTGTGTTCAAATTTTGCTGAGGCATTGCCCAAACACATTCACCCGATAACGGGGAGGATTCACCCCAGCTATCGGCAATGCGGTGCGCGTTCTGGACGCTTTAGTTGCAATAAGCCCAACCTGCAAAACGTTCCCAGAAATTGTACGGCAAAGGGGATGCGTGCGTGCTTCATTGCCGCTCCCGGATATCAAATTATTAAAGCGGATTACAGCCAAATCGAGCTAAGGATTGTCGCTGAAATATCTGGCGATTGCCGAATGTTAGATGCCTACGCTAAAGGTGAAGATTTGCATACTTTAACGGCTTCTTTGATTACGGGAAAGCCATTAGAGGAGGTAACGGCAGAAGATAGACGGATAGCTAAATCAGTTAATTTCGGATTAATTTATGGGATGGGGGCTGCCAAACTTCAAGCTTATGCTGAGGAAAAGTACGATGTTTTTTTAACCTTGGAGGAAGCTAAAGAGTTCAGAAGACGGTTCTTTCAAGCTTATGCTGGAATCAAAAGATGGCATGACAGAATCAGGAAAACGGTGTATGTCAAAGACATTAAGCAAATCCGTACAATTGGCGGACGCAGAAGACGGTGGGCAAAGAAACCCAGGCTTTCTGAGTTGCTAAATCACCCCGTTCAAGGAACTTCGGCTGATATGTTGAAAGTGGCGATCGCTCGTTTGTTTAAACTCCTACCCAAGACAGGAGCAAAATTAATCGGTGTGGTACATGACGAAATTCTGTTAGAGTGTCCGCAAACAACTTTAAAAAGAACCACTCGCATTCTAAAAAAAGTGATGGTGGAAGCTGGAGAGCTATATCTACAACAAGTTCCGGTTGAAGTGGAAGTAAACATTGCTTCTTCTTGGGCTTGAATCCGAAGAAAATTTAGAAATTACCTAATGTAGCGATATTTAGGGGGCGAATTCTGACTTAACCTTTCACACATATTGGAAGTTCAAGCCACCTATTCCCGCCCTTCTAGCTTCTGTTGAAGCACACCCGCAAGAGGAATACCAGCTTTCACCAATTGATACACTAGATTAGAATACGGTTGTAGGATTAGCTTATTATTACGAATCTGCTGCTCAAAATTGTTCCAAATACGGTTTAATAATTCGGCTGTCCGTGTTCCATTTCCACGCTGTTCATTCCAAAGGTGATGGACAGCATTATTTGCACATCGATTCAACCATTCGAGTGTTGGTTTTTGTGCAAACTGCCAGCCAATACCATTGAGCATGGTGAGAAAATGGCTATAGGCGTAAGAATTATGCCCAGCTACGCTAACCCACTTGTCAAAAATATCAATAAAAAGGTGGGCGTGCTGCCAATCATCCTTAATGCGAGAACTACTATGCTGGGTAAAGACGATTAGTTGTAAAACTTCTCCAGTGTCAATATCAAGGTAGTCATAACTGACTTTTCTGGCAATTTCTGAACTATCGAGTACCCAGTTGCAAATTTCTTTCCAAATTTCTAAAGCTTGTACAGTTGGCCCTTCGGCGTAAGCGATTTGATGACTGATATATCCATTCAGAAGATCGGCTGTCAGTTCTGGAACCTGAGACCAATTGTCTCGCAACGGTGTCAAAATGTGCTGACGAGTCTCCTCAACACTCAACATTTTAGCCAAGCAAGCCATCCAGCCAAAGATGAACGAATTCCACATATAAGGTTTAGGGGACTGTGAATCTAGTCTTTTATTCACTGGTAAATTGTCTTCAATTGTTCGAGCTATTAAATTGTCACAAAGCTGGAGTAATTTGTTTTTTGTGTCGGGGCTTTGACACAATTCTGTAAGTGGTAAAGCAAAAAGTCCATACTCAACCTGCCCGTGAAGAAAAACAATGTTTCTTGCTTTGGGGATTCTAGGAAGCTCGGGAATTTCGTCTTTTGCTAAATAGTCAAAGTGATTCTGAATAACATTGTCTTCCCAAGTTTCTAGCTCCTCAAAACTGGTTCCAAATCGCCCAACACGAGTTCCACAGTAAAGTTTCCCAGGAATTATAGATAGGGAGAGACAAAGGCTCAAAACATTCCAGCATAATACTGGAGCGACATTCCATCCATTTTGCAGACCAACAAATACTGCTTTCACCACTTCTCCAGCACGGGAAAAATGTCTCAGTGACTCACTTATTAACTGGAGAATCTGCTGCCGTACTTCAATATCTGCTACATGAGTAGCTAGTAAGGCTAAACCTCGCCCAGCATAAACTTTCACGCTAGACGATGACATAGCATACATGGATGTTTCAGCCATACAAGCAGCCGCAAGTAGAATAGCGCGACACCATTCCAAATGATTCTGTGTTCTTGCCCACTCAAAGTCTGCAATGAGAATTGCTGCTGCAACACCAGCTATTCCTTGAAGACGAGTAACATCACGAATATCTTCGTTATCCGTTTCAGAAAAGTCTTCGGATGTTTGTAATTCCTTGACTGCTGCAATAGCCTCTTCTAAAGTCATCCGCTCTTGTGGTACACCATCTTTAATGGTTTCTTCTGCCCATAGGTATAAACTAAGCCAACGTTTCCATTCAACGTTAGGTGCGAGAAGCTCTTCATTCCGTTCTCTAAGTTCTTCGGGAAATTCTACCCATATTTGTAATTGTTCAGCCACTTGCCGTGGTTGAT
The DNA here is from genome assembly GCF_036706065.1 of Microcoleus sp. A2-C3. Taxonomy (NCBI): domain Bacteria; kingdom Bacillati; phylum Cyanobacteriota; class Cyanophyceae; order Oscillatoriales; family Microcoleaceae; genus Microcoleus; species Microcoleus sp. A2-C3. The sequence goes on from NZ_JAUBVX010000011.1 coordinate 119,721, forward strand.
AATTTTCTCTTCTTCCAAATACTTGATAGTTTTCCATTTTTTCTTGGAGAGCAGCTACAAAGTTTGGATCTGATTTTTCTTCTTCATAACGAAAAGGAAGGTTTTCTGTAAATTTCTCAACTGCCTGCTCGAATGGAACTCTTAAAGAGTCATCACTAGACAAAACGTAATAAATTGCTAAATTTGTTCTAATTTCTCGTGAACGCTGCGGTCTTTTATTTCGCCTTTCAAGGACTTCGTAAAGCCAGTCATTATGCCGATCAAATTCCCAAAGCTTAAGAAATGTTAATGAATTGGTTTTATCATCAAAGAGACGCTCTCTGTCCATTTCCCAAATATCAGGACAGATTGCAATTGGTAGTGCTGCTTTTAAACACTTTTCAGGATAAGCAAGTGCTATATTTAAGCAAATACCTAGTACGGCGACTGAATTGCTCTCACTCAATACTTTTTCAAAAAGAGCTTCAACATTTCTACCTGCTTCAATCTGTCTCTCAATCCACTCTTCTAGTGCCATCAAGGCAGAAATCACAGCATATAAACCATTAGTTCTTCCTCTAAACCAGCAATAAACTTGAGTATCACCCCAAAAATCACGAGAACCGGATGGTAAATTAATAGTGACTGGTAGAGGAGTTAATTTAGGTCTGTCAAATTCTTCTCGCTGTTCATACTCACGCCATTTTTCAGATGCAGTATTGGCGAGATGGTGGACTAAACGCAGTCCTTCATCCTCATTCTTAAGCAAGAGATATAAAAACGGTCCTTGAACAGGTGCAGGTGGGAAAAAATTCAAGATATCGTTTATACCAAAATTTCTATCTTCTGACGAGCTAGTTATTCTTCTAGGAATACTAAGATCATTTTCGGGATTGATTGGCTTTTGGATAAGTACGCTGATTACAAAATCAACAAATTCTCTTGAGATTGAATCGACAAGAGGCGTAAAGTCTTGATTTTTAGAAATTACATCCTTTTTGGCGTCATAATTCCCAGAGTTAGCGAGTTCGCCGAGATAAGAGCCAACTTTCTCTGGCAAAACATCTGCTGAGTGCAGCACAATTCTGTGTAAGCGGTTTTCGTATTCATCATCATATCTCGACATTAGCAACCTCTCCTTGCTTCTTCTTCCTTAAGTAATGCGATCGCTATTTCACCAATTTCCTTTCGATAAATTGAGCCTGTTGGAGATTTGACTTGCCAAATCTCCATTAGCTTGACAGCTTCTGGACGAACAATAGCAGGTAAATCATTGATCCGTTTTAGCAACCAACCCATGAAAGGTTGCCACACTGACCATCTTGGGATTGGATCGCTCATTAAAAGTGGCATCACGCGATCGCTTGACCGTAACTCTTCTTCTGTAAAGAAAGACATTAGTGAAAAGTTCGGCATCACTTCCAATGTTCGGATTGCAACCATTAACTCGATAAGTCGCCGTGCATTATCAGCTATGAGTAGCGGTTCAGCTTTATCAAGCAATTCGCTGGAACGTGGAGATACTAGAGGTGCAGTCAGTAATGCTTGCCGCCATCTAGGAGAAAGTTCCGAAGCTTGCTCAACTTGCTCTATTAATTGTATCCAAGAATCTGCCGTGTTAGAGTTTTCTAGCAAAGCTAACCCTAGTAATTGAACAGATCTATATAAACCGAACGGTTCATCTAGTTCTTGAAGATAAGCAGATAAGTCCTCACGACGCTGATCCAACAAGCGATACATCACCCAGGCTTCCAGCAAATCATGACCAAAGCGATACACTTCCCGATCTGGGTCTTGTACAATGATTCGATCTGCCGTGAGAGAACTAATTGACTCTGGAGTAAAAATTTCTTCAACAGTAAAATGCTTACCTGGAGATTTAACAACCTGTTTACCCAATTTCAAAAGGGAATTTTTTCGATCATGACCAGAGACCAAACCTTCATTACCAACCAGTCTGTTCCACCAAACTTTACTGATTTCAATCTCTGTAGCAACAGGTGGTAAGTCTTCTGGATTTGGAAGCATACGTGGGTCTTCCAGAAGCCTCAACATCAATGGATTTTTAAGAATCGGCGAAAGCTGACTCAGAGATAATAGTGGTTTGAGCCGAGGACTGTGTTCGACAATGCTTTGGAGTTCTTCTTCTGTTAATTCTGGTACTTGCAACCTTGTTGGTTTTCCTAGTGCTTGCCACTTCAGCCATCTGTAGACATCTTGAAGATTTTCTTCCCGTGCCGAGAACACAACTTTCCAATGCCGAGAACCATCTTCGCTGAGTGGAACCTCTGCTAACGTGCGAAGTAAGTCATTCACGACAGCACGTTTACCTGTGTCAACAATCCGATCGATCCCATCAATGAAAATAGTCGGTTGAGAACTTCCGCTTAATGCTACGAGAAGTTTATTCAGTGGTTGACTGAGTTGCAGAGAGCTGGCATAACTATTCCAACCTGTCCCAGTGATACGATCTCCTGAAATAACTAGAACTTGACCTTCGCCTTGTTGATGCTCAACAAGGGTCTTTAAAACGGCTGATTTACCAACCCCAGATGAACCAACTATCTCGATTAGCGATGCTTCTGTAAGCTTTTCTAGAGCGTTGGCAATTAGCTCGGTTCGGCTAAGTCTTAAACCGCCAATATCGACACGGATGTCTTTTAGCACAAAATCTGATTCTTGTCGTAACTTCTCAAAGTCCGAACGACAAAATCGGTCATTAACTTGTGAAGCGATCGCATCGGGCAACTGTATAAAATTTTGCTCCAGAGTCCCCACACGCGATTCAAGGTTCAAAAGGCTCACTATAAGATTTTGCAACAGGTTACGGTCTTTCTCACTTAGCGTAGGAAGTGAAAGCTGATGCGTTCGCTCTTCTACTGTGAGTTGTTTGATATCAGGCTGAGAAAGTAGTTGAAAAACTTTGAGGAAAAGCCTTTGATACTGATCCTTTGCTTGAATTTCATTTGTAGCATACTCTTGTCGAATGAGGGTTTGTAGAATCCCAGTTCTTAATGGTTGAGGATCGGGTGTATTCGTACTCCACTCAAAGCTACAAATTAGATCGAGTAGTTCCTCATTGCTAGCGGCTGTGATAAAATTCCGAAATACTGCCCAAGTTGTATCAGGAAACTTTTTGGGTTTAGAGTCTTTACTTAGAATTATACGGATTCCCTCTAAAGCTTCATTTTGAGAGATTTCTGTTAGAGTCCCTTGGCGGATCTGTTCCCATACAAAAATCCCTTTTTTTTTCTTAAGCATTTCTGGAGAAAGTTTCTCTTTAGTAACTAAGGCAGTAGTTGTGTAAAGAAATTTTAATTTCTGCTGCAAATTATTCTTACGATGCTCAACAAAATTAGCAATGGCTGTGACAGCACTCCAAAGCGTAACAGAAGAGTTGTAGTTTTTGACCTGTTCGAGTCGTCTTTCTTCTTCTCCAGAAAGTGAACGGGAAATTAAATCTATATCTTCCCCACACTCTAGTTCTAGGAATTCTCCGGGTTGCAAAGAAAGCCAACGCTCAATGGTCAGATCAACCTGATAGACATATCCTCGAATGGTGTCCGATGCGTCTCTGTTAGGCTGTGGAGTGAAAGCAGACATAGTTAAATATACAGCGGATTCCAGGTTTATGAAGTACAGTAAGGTTTCATTTCCCTGTTCATATACTGGCTTTAGTGTACTCTATATACCTAGAATATGCTGTACTTAGATGGGTAAATGCTCTCCCTCTATGTGGATATCAGAAGCAGCCAGCCTTCTCCAGAGTAGCCCTCAGAAGTTAGCTACCCAAACAATTCCTGTAACGGAATAGAAAATCGCGATCGATCCGGCCCACTAGCCGATCTAGCATAACTCGCTTGATTGCGAATCGCTAGAATCTGCTCCTCATCGCGAAGCATCGACGGCGTAAACTGATAGCGCTGATGTCGCAAGTCCTGCAAAGTCACCTTCAATTCATCAGGCTGTTTCCCTTGTAGCCGATCGCGATAATATATTTCCTCAGCACATTTTCTGACAGCATTGCCGACTTCTGCTGGCGTACAAAGCCTGTAATCCCTCAACAGAATCCGCCACTCATCATCCGTCCAAGGCGACTCAGAAGCATTACGAAACTCGGGAAAATATTTTTTCAGATGAAGATTGAAAATCTCGTACATCGCCCCTTCGTGAGGCAAATCCACAAAGAAAATATCATCAAAGCGACGAATTAATTCCGGTGGTAACATCCCCAAACGGTTAACTGTCGCCACGATATAAATTGGGTATTGATGTTCCTGCATCCACGTTAAAAGCTTCCCCGATAAGCGCCTAGAAACGCCGCCATCTGCATTTGAATCCCATCCGGCAAAGCCTTTATCAAAATCATCCCAATACAGAATTGTAGGACTTAAAGCCTGAGTCAATTCTAACAGTTCGCGCAAAGCTAAATCTGGTCTGGAAGAACCGACGATCGAACCCCAATCAGCCGCCAACAGCGGTACTCCCATCTTCTTAGCCGCAAGTTTAGCACTTAGGCTTTTGCCCGTACCCGGTGGCCCCCAGAGGATCATTCCTTTGGGAAATTTGAGTCCGTATTTTTCTGCTTCTGGATTTAGCAGGGAAGCTACTTTTGAGAGCGACTCATCTAGCAAGTCTAAACCACCTGCATCCGGCACATCTGCCTCGGCAATAAACTCTAGGCCTCGCCCCCGCAGCTTGTTAACCTTGTGGTCGAGCACCAACCGCGCCATTTCCTCCACAGTCGAAGCAAAAGCTAGCGATCGCTCTAAAATTAACTCGATTTCACCTTGGGGCAACCCCTGGCAAGCTCGAACCAAAGCAGCTTGTAACACCTCGTCGCCTTTGTTGCCAAGCCAAGGATTGCGATCGCAAAACAACTCCACCACCTGTTGCGCTGCAACTCGGGACGGTAATGGAGTCCTCAGTACGGGAATCAACGGCTGCAAGTTCACCGGCAGTTGTATGTAGTTTTCCAGCATCACCCAAAACTGAGGAACCGCAGACCAAGATGAGTGATAGTAAGCATTTGCCAGTTGAAACCCCAGACGCGAACTCACCTGACCGGATTCGTCAAAATCTAGCACTCCCTCAAGAATGTAAATTCCCTCTCTCTTACTCTCTAATAGAAACTCAAGCACGTCAGAATCTGGGCGCAAGTCACTATTTTGTAATATACACTCACCCTCTCCACTCACAATTTCCTGCAAGCAACTGTACCCTGAGTTCCAAAAGAAAACAGGCAAATGCAGCTCCTGCCCCCAATTGTGGAACTGTGCTAACACTCTGATTCGGTCAGGCGTGTAATACTCCAGCCCGACAATCTTAATGCATCTTTGGGCCAAAGCGAGCCAGTCATTAATGGTACGCATAAATTCAAGGGTAAGAAATATTCAAAGGTACTTTTCTCATTGATAGGCTACGGTCGAGCGTTGCCATCAGCCAATAGTTCTACAGGGCTCTCCTGAGTTTATGGTGTAAAATGTACCTACTAATACATTTACCGTTATGAGCTTCCATCTAGACTATCTATTAGCCTTGCCTGGAGTCAGGGTTGAAACTTGTACTCAAGTTGAGGGAGAAATTTTCTTGGGACTGAGCATTTTATCAGAAGGAATTGTTTGTCATCATTGTAACAATCCTACCGAAAAACTGCATCAGAATCGACCAATTTTAGTAAGAGATTTGTCTGTTTTTGGTCGTCCTGTATATCTAAAAATCCCACGACGGCAGTTTTACTGTCCCATTTGTAAACGGTATCCCACAGAAAGATTAGATTTTTTGGACGTTAAAAGACGACATACTCAACGATATGAACAAGATATTTATGAGCGTGTAAAACAATCGAGCATGGAGCAAATCGGACGAGAAGAAGGACTGAGTTATGACGAAATAAAAGGAATATTTGAGCAGGTAAACACCACCAAAAAAAACCGAATTGGCAACGGGTTAAACGAATTGGTTTGGATGAGATAAGTATGCGCTCATGTCAAGGAAATTTTGTGACTGTTTTGAGTGACCTGGGCGAAGGTAATTTAATTGAAATGATTGATTCTCATAAGAACGAAGAAATCATTGAAGTCCTTATGACACAACCAATTGAGGTTCGTGAACAAGTTGAGGAAGTGAGTGTTGATATGTGGGGAGGATTCCCTAAAGTTATCAAAAAAGTATTCCCAAACGCCAAAGTTGTTATCGATCGTTTCCATGTAATGAAAGTAGTTAATAAAGACTTAAATAAATTACGTAGAGCAGCCGGAATAACAGATAGGCAAAGTAAATATTTATTGTTAAGTAATCGAGTGAATTTGAATCCAGAGCAGATTGATAAATTGGAGTTAACACTAGGTAAATCAGAATGTTTGAGAATTGCGTATGAGATGAAAGAAGAATTTAGAGAAATATATGAAACCACTTTGACAGTCAAAAAAGGGCAGAACCAAATCAAAGAATGGCTAAATCATGCACAAGTGTTTTTCAGAGAATCTGCATCAACAATTGAAAATCATTTGGAGGGTATTTGCAACTACTTTCTTAATCGCACAACAAGTGGAGTCAGGTCAGGAATCAACAATCGGATTAAGTTGATAATGCGGCAAGGGTATGGTTTTTCTAATTTTAATAATTTCAGGAATCGCGTATTAGCTTGCTTTTCTGATTAGATAAACTTATAACCATAAGTTCAGGAGAGCCTTCTACAGCAGCCAAACCTCCTCTTAATTCTTAGGAATTATTTACCTAATTTCCTCAATATACATAATTATGTATTTCTGCTACTCAAAAAAAGATACACCGAAATATTACAGAAATTTATTTTACAGTAAAAACTATTAATTATTATTAATGATAAAAAAAGTAATTATAAATTTGATGAAATTTGAGAGCGCCTAACGGCGCTGTTAGCCGTGAAGTAGTTTAATTAAATCAAACTTTATGGCTACAACAACAGCTAAAAACCATAACTCTCGCCCATCCAATGGAGCGGTCACTTTGAATGGCAAAAGCAATGGTGCTGCTAAGTCAAAGAGCCCAGCGACAGCTACCCAATCGCAGGTCAGTCGCCGTTCGACACTCACTGTAGAAGAGCAAGCAGACGCACTTCTAGACCGCGTGCGAACTACCATCCTGAAAAAGTTTGGAGTCAAAATTCAACTGCGCGAAAAACGCCTCCAAACTAAGGTAGGTCACGCTACCAAGGAAAAACTAGGTTTGGATATTGCTGCACAGTTGAAAAAACGCGGCAAAACGATGAACTGGCAGCGTTGGAATAACGAAGTGTTTCCAGCTCTATTTGGTCAACCCGATGCACTGCGCCACGATATGGAAGTCATTGCGCTTGTGATGGCAAAACTATACGACGTTTTCGAGCTTGACGCGCAAGAAGCAATTAAAGGTCTTGTCAAATTCAATCAAGAATCGCTTGCTAAACGCAATAGCTATAACAAGCAGAATGAATCCGATGATGAAGATGATGATGATGATGTGGATGACTTAGAAGATGAACTAGATGCTGATGAAGATGATGAAACAGATGAATCCGAAGAAGACTTGGACGAAGACAGCGAAGATGATTTCGATACCGAGGAAGAAGATGAGGAAGATGATGCTGATGAAGATGAGGACGAAGACGAAGATTTAGAATAATCTTTCACCCTCGCTCAAATTTTACAGCTTCCTTCACCGTCGCTCTTGTTGAATATGTAAAACTCTGCTTTACCTAAAAACGGTAGAGTAGAGTTTTTTATTTTATTCATCTTATTAGTATTTTAATAAATTTCAGCTTTTATGGAAATATTTAAAGTATTAATTGCTTTCAATTTAATTAGTTTTAAACACAATAGTTAATATTATATGTAAAATCTAAGCCCAATAATTAAACTTAAAGAGGCAGCGATTGCTGCTGTGTATATGAACAAACTTGAATTCAGGAAGATTGAGAAATGAGAGTCACTGAAAAAGTTCAAAATACTAATCCAACCCATACCGCTAAAGCTCATAAGACTCAGATAAAAGCCCTCGACAAGTGCATTAGTTACAACGATAAACTTCGCCTAATGGTACTAGAAGTTTTGAGAGAAGAATCAGGTCGGGAACTGGCAAGTGTTGCTCGCTTTAACGGTGGCGAATTTGATTGGGAGACACATAATGCCCAATTTCGCGCTGACTACAGCGAAACACCTTTAAAGGAATTGATGCGTGCTGGTCGCATCCTATACGGATTGACCGATATGGATGCAATCCGCGATCGCCGCGCCAAGCATCGGGGCATTCGCAATCAACGGCTCGCCCGCCAGAGTAGTGGAGTTGCCTCAAGCTCACAAAGTGTGTACGAACAAGTCGATGTTGCTGATGACGACATCGATGATTTGGAATAAGTTGCTTGAGCAACTAAGAATGTCAAAAATAGCTCGTTAAGAGCGGCTTCCCTACTCCTCATTCATTCTAGGAGTGGGGAAGCTTATTGCCACCCGCCCACCCTTTGATTGAAAGCTATTTTACTTTGTTAGAGCTATATTCGACCTAGATGTGAATTTTAGATGGCTAAAAAAGGAGGAAAAAAGAGGAGAAAACAGCACAGTTATTACTCATTACACCTCGTAATTCCTACTTTTTCGGTCACAATCAGTATAAATGCTTATCATTTTTTGTAAAGAATTGTTGCTTTTGGCGCGATTTTTTGTAATTTAGACCCTTCTAAATCCTCCTAAGTCCTCGTAATATGTAGGGTAGTCGCATAGCAAGCCATGTCAAATAGACGTAAGAGGGGGTAAAAATGAGCACTTTTTGCCAATTTATGGTTTTTGCTAGACTGCGATGAGAACTGTTGGAAGTTGGAGTTAGCGATCGCACATGACAACAGCCAAGGTGAAAAAGTTATGGGGCAGTTTGAACTTTGATAAAACTGTGCGATCGCTCGCGTGAGTCGATAGGTCAGCCCGGAGCGAGTCAGTTAATATAGTTGGTGCTCTGAGGTAGCAAGCTAAAATCAAACCCGTGCCATTAGAAAACAGCAACAAGCTGTTAATTGGCCGTAAGATTGTGAATGCAGTCAGGTCGCCCCTATTCTATATATCTGTCGCCGACTTCGACCCCCTGGAACGCGAACGCCTGCGACAATTAATAGAGCGATATGGGGGCGATCGCACTCTGCTATCCTTAACCGATGAAGAACTCGACGGCGCTTTAGGATTCGTGCGTTCTACCGATGGAATTCGCTTTCCCACCGTCACCGGACTGCTGATTTTAGGACGAGAAAGCGCCCTCCGCGAACACTTACCCACCCACGAAGTCGCCTTTCAAGTCCTCGAAGGCACCCAAGTGCGAGTCAATGATTTTTACCGCACCCCCTTGCTAAAACTGTTTGAGCGAGTTATGGAACAGTTCAAGGTGCGCGTTGAAGAAGATGAAGTGCAAATCGGTTTATTTCGCGTTCCCGTTCCCAACTACGATCGCCGCACAAGAAAGCGAAGCCTCAGTCAATGCCCTCATCCACCGAGATTACACTAAATTGGGAGCCGTTCACATCCGCTGGGAAGATTACGGAATTACCATCAGCAACCCAGGGGGTTTTGTTGAAGGTGTCAGTTTGGATAACTTGCTAGTCGTAGAACCCCGACCGAGAAACCCCTTTCTAGCCGATGCCATTAAACGCATCGGACTCGCCGAACGAACTGGGCGCGGTGTAGATTTAATCTATCAGGGGTTATTGCGCTACGGAAGATCCGCCCCTGATTATCGAAGCACAAACTCTCATTCAGTTGCCGTCAGACTGCCAGGGGGGGAAGCCGACTTAGGACTGTTGCGCGTAGTGATTGAAGAGGAAAATCGCAGTCATTGCCCACTCTCCGTTGACTCTTTAATTGCTTTAGGACAATTGCGACAAGAAAGACGGTTAGACACGGCCACTCTCGCCCGTGCCATTCAACGAGACGAGGCGATCGCCCGCAGCGTGTTAGAACGATTATATGTAAGGACTCACGGTAGAATTACCAGAAAAGAAGCTGTGGAACTCTGTCGCATTAGCGAAGACCAAGCTAGTCGCCTGTTGCGGAAGTTGACTGGTGCCAACCAGTTGAAATTAGAAGGCCAAGGCCGCGCGTCATATTATGTTGTTTCATAGCGAAAAAATACACACCACGCCTGAAAGAAACACGCGCTGCGTCTTTTAAACACGCACTCCACATAAAAGAAACACGCGCGTCTTTTAAAGCGCGTCTTTTAAAGCGCGTCATAATGCCACAAAATCTCTGTTAGGAGAGATTATATTTCCAGCGATTCATCGCCCTAAACCACTTGCACTATCTGGTTCCGCTAGCTCCCAATCCCTACTCCTCGCCTCTATCCGATCTAGCTCCTCTGCCACCACTGCCCAAAAATCAATATCTTCAGAGGAAATCCCCTGAGCTAAAATCAAATCTTCTCCGCGAACTTTAATTAACTCCCCTCGGACAGAAACAGTCAGAGAAGACACCGAAACCCCCTCCGACTCTTCAACGATCAGATCGTACAAATCTCCTACCCGAACGCGAGTGTACTCATCAGTCTCTTCCACGCGATCGCGTGCACGATTGAGGAAATACTCAAAAGCTCTTTGAGCCGTTGGCAGGATAGACTCAGCCATTTTTACCTGCTGAATATCCATTGTGGCTGCTGGTGCTACTGAATCAGCATTCAAATCGTCGGCTGTCGGGTTCGGAATTATCGGCTCTAACCATTTAGAAAATATAGCCAAATCCTCTGAGTTTTCTTTAACAATTGCACCCAAAACCTCTGCATCGCCATAAGATAAAGCGCTTTGCACTTCACCCTCTAAAGTAATCCGCAGAACGATGTGGCTGTCTCGATCTGAAATCACCCTAATTGTTTCACCGTCCTCTAAAAATGCTGTCCAATCTTCTATAACTTTGCGTTTCCCTAGCTTAAACTGTTGACAGCTATCTAATAAAGTGCTGACTAGCAAATTCTCTAGCTCTAAGCGCTCCTCTTCTGGCAGCTTTACTATCTCTTCTTTAAACTGTTCTTGTACTTCCTCTTTAAAACTTGCACTACCATCCTCCGAGATCCCCAACAAGCGATCGCCCGTTTCATTTTTGCCTCGTCCTGCTAATATCTCAAGCGAGTTTAGTTCAAGAATTACTTTCTCTTCACTTTCATTCTGGTCTTTCAAAATAGCCGGATTGCTTAAAGCAAGAGGTACGACTAGTTTGCTAGAATCAGAGCGATCGCTCTTTAAATCTTGCTCCTGTATTTCAGCTAAAGCCTCCGCTTCTGTCGAGAGCGAATCCGCTTCATCGCCCTCTCCTTCACTAACCAACGTCCCAACTTGATTGTCACCATCCATTTGCGAAATCCAAACCAGCAAATTTTGTTTTGATTGTCCATCTTGCCTCTTGGAAGAAGATAAGCCTTTAAGTTCAAGAACTCGGCGTTCCCAATCTTTGTTTAATTCGATGAAATTGGCGGCATTAGTTTTTACCAGACTGATTTGAGCATAGGCATATTTCTCACCTGCCAAGGACAGGGCAAAATCAATAGCAGCGAGGCAACCGTGATAGAAATCTTCAGTCTCGCCGATGCAGACACAATCTTCTATAGCCGGTTCACAATCGGTTTCTCTTCCTTTTTGCTTGAGTTGAGAAATGGAACTAGCAGATAATCTATAGATGGATAGCTTACAGTCGCCTACTGAACTCGAAATTAGAGGTTGTTGGGGTGAGTCATCTTCATTGATAAAAGTTGCTATTTTACCTTCTAAAAGGGTAAGCGTTTGTACCCCGCCTTCTTCATCTATTAATTTAACTGCTCGATCCAATCCCGCCAGCAATCCCTGATAAAAATCTTGGGTTTCTCCAGCTATTGCTTGGTCAGTTGCTATCTTCTCAAAAAAAGCTAACCCTATTTGTTTTAGCCTCAAGATATACTCAGGGGAAAATCTCTGCATAGTGTCTAAAAACATAAGCGTGCTACAACATAAAAGCGCGTCAATCTTTTAGCAATCAACCTATCATGCGCTCTTGTCGCTCTTAGTAAGCCTTCAGTCGTAACTAATGTTAGTTCTCAAGGCACAGAACATTGAAGCCCTACTGTTTTATCAAAAGCGAAAAAAAGCCGTCGCACAAACACCTATTGCTGTAGCTAGCTGGAATTAGAACAAACAACAACCAGTCGGACTATAGTTTCTGCATCTGAATCGCGTTTGAATAGTCCACCAGAGTAATTTTGCCAATGACTTTTGAGGTGGGAAATTAGGAAGGACGGCGGATTGAGTTTATAGCCTTTAGCTTTTAGCTTAAATCAGTAACTTTTACTGTTAATAGGAGAACGCCGTTCCCATGCAATTTAACCATCAACAGAGTTCTCGACAACCTGTACCTGCCGATCCGCTGCGACATAGCAGGAGGAACATACTAGCATCCATCCTATTGCTGCTAGACAGCGATCGCGCCCTTGCCGACTGGTCTGTCCCCCAACTACCGCACGTTTCAGGATTTACCTACAAAGGAAATCGCTTTCTAGTAGCTACGATGAAAGAGGTTGAGCAGATAGTTTGGGGATGGATCGAGGATAATTTATGGGCAGTAAGCAATACTGAGGAAGATATTGACTTGCTGCTTCAGCACTTGCAAATTTCCCCATCTCTAGTTGAAGCATTCAATGGACAAGCTACTCTCAATTACCTTCGGACAGTTCATCCTAGAAAATTCTGCAAGCTTCTGTCTCCTGCCATAACCAATCCCACCCAGTTCGTGCAAGCTCTGTTTGAGAACCGCAGCAGACCTGGACTGGTTAAACGCGCCATTTGTGAATCAGCCCAGTTCTCGCCTCTAGCTTGGACAGAAGTGGAACGGGCTGGATATCTCATTTACTGCATTGTTAATCAACCAGAGGTACTTCCTGGTTCCATCAAACTAAGAATAAACTATCCTTATCCCTACAAGCCAATGAAGCAGCGAGCTTAGGATTTTAAAGAAGAGCGGAAAATTAGGCTCTCAAGTGAGTAACTTGCGCCAAGACTTACGCAATAGCCGTTGTTTTTTATAGCAACGGCATTGTCACTGTTGCCAATTCCTAGTGGGGAAAAATAAAAGAATTCCGAATGCGCCTTAAAAAATACCACCTTAACATGAGACTATAACTATAGTTTTTCTACAAAACGGTCAGGGGATAGTAAAGTTGATGGCACAAGTGGAGACATCCCCAGACTTCAACAATAGTGCAAATATGCTTACAGTTTTAACCGCCTCTTTCTCTTGCACACAGGATGGGAACTATGGCGATACGCTACAGGAGAGCAAGTTATGACAAAGATCATCTCACTGTTCAACCAAGCCGGCGGTGTCGGGAAAACCACAATTACGCTCAATCTTGGCTACCAACTATCTAAGCGGGGACGCAAAGTTCTGCTCATCGATATCGATCCTCAAGGTTCCCTGACGCTCTTCATGGGCGTTGACTCTCAGAACTTGGATAAAACTGTGTTTGATGCCATTGTCAATGAAGAGCCTTTGCCCATCCACACGGGTATTCACGGCATGGATTTGGTTCCTACCAACATCAACCTCAGCGCGGCTGAAATTCAACTGGTTAACATGGATTTTCGGGAAATTCGCCTCAAAGATGCGATCGCCCCAATTCAAGACAACTACGATTTCATATTGATCGATTGCCCTCCCAGTTTAGGGTTGCTCAGCTACATCAGTCTGATCGCCGCTACTCACGTCTTAGTCCCCGTTGAGACTCACTACAAAGCCTTTGAGGGCACCAACCTTTTGTTACAAACAGTAGCAAGAATCAAGAAGAAGGGAAACCGTTCTTTGCAGGTAGCTGGTTTTGTTCCCTCGCGCTACGCTGCTGCCAACTCTCAGGACAAGCGGACTCTCAAAGCCATAAACGAACAGTTTGCGACCGTCGCCCCCGTTTACGCCCCCATTCCCCGAATAACTGCTTTCGCGGATGCTTCGGAGAAACAAGTTCCGCTTGCTGTTTACGAACCTAAAAATCCTGTCGTCAAAATATTAGACCAGTTAGCAGCGAAGATGGAGAAACTCAATGTCAAGTAAGAATGACCAACCCTATAAAGGCAAGGCAAATTTGAGCGTTTTATTTGGAGATGATGAAGTGGTAGAACCAACAGAGAGACTTTTATCGATTGAGTCGATCCAGATTGCCTCCTCTCAACCCCGCCGATATTTCGACTCCCAAGCAATGCAGGCTTTAGTTGAGTCAGTAAAAACGGACGGAATTCTCCAACCTTTATTAGTTCGTCCCTTGGGAGAGGAAAAATACGAGCTAGTAGCAGGCGAAAGGCGGTATAGAGCCGCTAAAGAAATAGGATTAACAGAAGTCCCTGTCATCGTTCGAGATTTGACAGAACAACAAGCTCTGCGCGTCGCCTTAGTTGAGAACCTCCAACGGGAAGACCTCAACCCACTCGAAGAAACAGAGGGGATTTTGCAACTGCTTTCCTATCACCTTGAGTACGATCGAGAAGAGGTGGTACACCTGCTCTACCGGATGCAAAATGACGTGCAGAGGATGAATGATAACGTTATCATTCATCCTGAAATGCAAATAGTTGTCAAGGTTTTTAGTGAATTGGGGCGGATGTCATGGGAGTCTTTCGTCAGTAACAGACTGGGATTGCTAAAGCTACCGTCAGACATTCAAGAAGCCCTCCGCCGAGGTCAGATCGAGTATACCAAGGCGCGAGCGATCGCCAAAGTTAAAGACGAGCCAGCCAGAAATTTGCTTCTGGAATCTGCGATCGCCGAAGGTCTATCTTTAACTCAGATTAAAGAACGGATTGCGGATTTAAAAGCAGAGACTTCGGGAGAAAAACCGGAAGAAAATATGAAAAACCAAATTAAGGAAGCTTTAACAAAAGCGAACAAGTCAAAAGTTTGGAGCGATCCAAAGAAGCAAAAGCGCCTCCAAAAAATCCTAACAGAACTAGAATCCCTCTTAGCAGATTAGGAAAAGTTCAGGGATATCGCTTTCTAGCTAATCGTTACAACTGGAGTTGAGAGCAAAAGTTCAGCCATTAAAGGTGATAGTTCCATGCAAAGGCAGAAGCGCTCAACACTTATTTTGAATTAAAGCTCCAAATTCTAGCTTCTGCCTTAAATCAGAAATCAGCTTGGCAGCAGTGAAGGAAAAATCAGCTTTTAGGTAGAGCTGACTCAAGCTTACCAGTTGATAGATTAATACTTAGAGGTGGAACAGAAAAATACCAACTCAAACCAAGTTTTGCGAAGGTTGATAATTATGGTACAAACTAACACTCTCTCAAACCGCAGCCAACTTTCACTGCCGACAAACTATCAAACCCTATCTAACTATTTTTTAGCGGATTTTCAAAAGTCGCTCAACGCTTGTACCCGTGCCTGGAACAAGTATCAGCCAAATGATTCCCTCTCAAACGATAGAAAACAAGACTTAAAGTGGCTGGAATCAACACTGCAAGAGTACAAGATTTCCATCCACACTTCAACTAGCAGCAAAGAGTTTTGGAAAGGCTACAAGGATGGAAAACAAAGCAGGAGAACAATTTCTGATTTCGACTCGCCAAGCATCGCACAAACCTTACTGAACGCAATCGCCAATCCCAAAGCTACTCAAAGCTACGAGTTGGGGATGCAAGTAGGATGGCGGTACGTTCGCCTCAAAGACTACTTGCTACGAATCCGAAAGCAACGAAAAATGGAAGAAGCCAAGCAAGTTCAAGATTATCGACAATTTTTTAGTTTTATCCGCCAAAAAGCTGATTCAGAAGAGATGGACTCATTCCTAAGTTTTGGATTTTGCGACAGAGGAAGATGAGAGATAAACCCAGTAAAATTCTGGCAGTTGACGATGTAGCCGAAAACTTATCGATTGTGCAGGCAATCCTCTCGGAAGAGGGCTATTGCGTCACCACAAGTACCAGCGGCCTTGATGCTTTAGCTCAAGTTGAGGAGTCGCCGCCAGATTTACTTCTGTTGGATGTAATGATGCCAGAAGTAGACGGTTACGAAGTGACTTACAGAATTCGCTCAAATCCTCAACTTCCCTTTATCCCCATCCTGTTAATTGCGACTGACAACTCAACAGCCATAGCAGATGGACTCGACTTGGGGGCTGATGATTTTGTTTGCAAACCCATCCAGGTAAATGAGTTGCTGGCTCGTGTCCGCAGCCTCCTACGGCTCAAACACAGCATAGATGCGATGCTGGAAATGACAAAGGCACGAGAGGATTTTGTGGCTCGTCTTACCCACGACTTGCGGATTCCCCTTGTTGCCGCTGATAGAATGTTGGCTCTACTCCAACGAGGGAAATTCGGCGAACTACCCCTTCAAGCGGTAGAGGCGATCGCCACCATCGGCAGCAGCAACAAAAATTTGCTTTCGTTGGTCAATACTTTACTGGAGGTTCACCGATTTGAATCGGGTTGCAAGACTCTCGCGATCGCCCCCTTTGACCTCAAAAAACTGGTCAAAGAAGTCGTCAAGGAACAGGAAGCTGTTGCTATCGACAAAGGACTTGTCCTAACTTTCGACGAACTCGACTCCCAACCACTGCGGATTGAGGGCGATCGCCTGGAACTCCGCCGAGTCATCACCAACTTAGTCGGAAATGCCCTTAAATTCACCGATTTTGGTTGTGTCAAAATCCTTGTCCGTTCAGATATCAAGTCGGTAAGCATTAGCGTAGAAGACACCGGCCCCGGTATCAGAGCCTCAGAACAAGCCACGCTGTTTGAACGATTCCGCACCGGAAACCATGCTAGAGCAGGTTGCGGTCTGGGGCTGCACTTGTCAAGCCGGATTGTAGAAGCCCACTCTGGCAGCATTGACGTGACATCAACGGTGGACCAAGGCAGCACATTTACTGTACGGCTTCCCATCTCGCTCTAAAAGTTTTGTTTGGATCCAAAAGAGCGCATACGTTCTACCTTGGACACACTCGTGTCGCTGAAGTACAATTGTCCTTTTTTTAAACAAATCCAACCATGAATAAAATTAGTGTTGCCTTAATTGAAGACCACCACCTGACAAGGGCCGGAATCAAAGCAGCTTTAGAAGACTGCGAAGAAATCGAATTTATCGGAGAGGCGGCTAACGGCCTGCAAGGGATAACTTTACTGGAGAAAACTGTGCCTGATGTAGCGATCGTTGATATTGGACTGCCGGGGTTAGTAGACGGGATTGAGCTAACAAAAAGGTTCAAAGAATACATAGAAACTGCCAAAACTCCAAGCATAGAGAACAAACCGAAAGTGTTGATTTTAACGATGCAGGATAACGAAGAATCCGTGCTGGCAGCTTTTGCAGCGGGAGCCGACTCTTACTGCATGAAAGATGTCAGTTTTGAAAAGTTAGTGGAAGCCGTTGTTGAGACAAACGCTGGCGAAAACTGGATCGATTCTTCAATTGCCAGAATCGTTTTGGCTCGCATGAATAACCCTTTCAAGGAAGCTGTTAACTCAGCAACCATTTCCACTGTGTCAATCAATGGAGTCGAGCCAGAGTACAGTCAGTTGTTAATGGCGAACCCTTTAACAGAACGAGAAAAAGAGGTTATAGAGTTGATTGTCGAAGGGTGTAGCAATGAGGAAATTTGCAAGCAGCTATACATTTCCCTCGGTACTGTGAAAACTCATGTGCGTAACATCCTCAATAAGCTGTCTTGCGACGATCGCACTCAAGCTGCTGTCAGAGCCCTTCGCGCGGGTTTAGTTGACTAAATCCGCTTCAAGAGCAACCGCTTGGTGGATAATACAACAGAGACGTTCCAGCAATCTAAGCTATTTAGGCGAGGGTCGCGATTAGAGGAGATGCAGTGCCAGTTAATGCCGACAAACCACACTTGTGGAAACCCGATATTGCCCTGTCGGTAGACTTTTACCGAAAAAATGGGTCTAAAGCCCCGCTCCTTTAGGACGGCTTTGATTCTAGAGATATAACAAGTTCCCTCAACACATGATTCAAGCTTCTTTCTCTCTTCTGGCAATACTTAAAAAGCAATTTGTATTCTTCATCTGAGCATCACAAAGTAATCGTTTTTATGCTGTAGTTTTGAAGGCAATATGCTATCATATAGCAATCCTAAATCATTATCTAGACAGTGATTTCCCCAAAATCGATCTGTAGGGACACGGCACTGCCGTATCCCTACAGAAAATCATTTAGGACTGCTATAGTAACATGAAGACACTAAAGTTCAAGCTATACAATCACAAGCGGAATAGGTTTCTCAAGCGGTCAATTAACGCCGCAGGAGTCATCTATAACCACTGTATTGCGCTACACAAACGGTACTACCGAATGTGGGGCAAGCACTTGAACTGTGCCAAGCTTCAAGCTCACATTGCCAAACTGCGGAAACGGATCGCGTTTTGGCAATCGGTCGGCTCTCAGGCAGTACAGGATATTTCTCAGCGCATTGAGAAATCCTATCAACTGTTTTTCAAACACCACAAAAAAGGAGTCAGACCGCCCAACTTCAAGAAGGTCAGACGGTACAAGTCGTTCACGCTCAAACAAGCTGGTTATAAGTTCTTGGGTGGCAACCGGCTCAAGATTGGAAGCAGAATCTATCAGTATTGGAACTCACGAGAGATTGAGGGAACGGTCAAGACTCTGACCATTAAACGCACCCCGCTAGGAGAACTGTTCATGGTCGTGGTCGTTGACAGTGTGATTGAGCCACAAATTAAAATCGAGACGAGTAGAATCGCTGGTTTTGATTTTGGCTTGAAGACATTTCTCACGGTTTCGGATGGCTCCAAGATTGAATCGCCTCAATTCCTCAAACAGTCCCTCACTGTCATTAAGAAAGCCAGTCGTCAGCACTCCAAGAAAGTGAAGCGTTCGGCTAACCGAGAACGAGCCAGAAAGCATCTAGTCCGCAGGCATGAGGACGTTTCAAATTGTCGCTCTGACTGGTTCTGGAAGCTGGCTCACGATCTAACCGATAGGTTTGATATTTTGTGTTTTGAGACGTTGAATCTCAAAGGAATGCAGCGTCTCTGGGGTCGCAAGATATCTGATCTGGCATTCGGAGATTTTCTTAAGATCCTCGAATGGGTTGCTCAGAAAAAAGAGAAGCAGGTTGTGTTCATCGACCGTTGGTATCCATCAAGTAAGACTTGCAACCATTGTGGGCACGTCCTGAAAGAGTTAGATTTGTCAGTCAGAGAATGGCGCTGTCCGTCCTGTCAATCAGTGAATGGACGGGATGAAAATGCAGCTAAGAATATTCAAGCGGTTGGGGCATCAACCGCCCGAGTTAGGTGATGTTAGACAGGCGAAGCCTGCAATTGCTGTTTGAGCTTAGAATCCCCTCGCATTCAGGCAGGGGAGTATGTCAAAACAATTGGTTCATGCAGTTTGCTCCAAAAGCCTACCGCGACACTCGCATTGCTACAACTCAACAAGTTGAATCCGCCTTAGCAGAGACAGCCAATCTGACCAACATCACGTCCGCCCTGCTGCGACAGCATCCAGAGGTTTTGCCTATTTTACGCATGGCGGCAGCGCCGCCAATTGCGCGCGATCGCCTGATCGGTTTAGCAGGAGTATCGCCCAACCTGGTCAAAAATATGGAAGAGAGACAGCGAATTCCGCCCCGGGCAGACATTGCAATTCTGGATGCTGAACTCACAAAAATCAGTCAAATTATTGCACGACTGCTCGACAAAGATATTTTTCCTTGGCTAGAAAGCGGACAGCAGCCAACTGATAGTGAAGTTCAAAGAGCAGCGACAATTGTAGCCGATCGCCTTTGCGGTGCTATTTCTGACCCGATCGTTCGCAACGCTCAAGAACGAAGGCAGCTTGCTATGATCAGGCAATGGCTGGAACAGCGCGGTTATTCCTACGTTAGAGGAGGGACCGGATTAAGTTTTGAGACCATGCAACCGGGGACTTTCTCGTTTCGGCTCAATATCCCGGTACTTTTACAGTCCGGTAGCAAACAAATTAATATCCCTATAGACGTTGCGCTCGTACCAATTGATTCTAGCCCTGGTGAATTCCCGTTATTGATTGAAGCGAAATCTGCCGGTGACTATACCAATCCCAATAAGCGACGCAAAGAAGAAGCTATTAAAATGACTCAATTGAGGAGCAATTACGGCAATAACGTGCGTTTTATTTTGTTTCTTTGCGGTTACTTTGACAGTGGCTATTTGGGTTACGAAGCGGCCGAAGGGATTGACTGGGTTTGGGAACATCGGATTGATGATTTAGCGCTATTTGAAATATGAATGTAACTGCAACAATTGAATTGACACGAATGTTGCGGCAATCGCAACTGGATGGAGCTCGAACTCAAGCTCAGCGAAATAAGCTAGGTCAGTTTGCTACGCCTCCAACACTGGCAGCAGATATTCTCAAATATGCTTCAATGCTGTTGCCGTCAGATATTAAGATTCGTTTTCTCGACCCGGCTTTTGGTACAGGCTCTTTTTACTCGGCATTATTGCAGCAATTTCCGCGATCGCAAATTGTTAAAGCAGTCGGCTAAGTAGTCAAGCAAAATTAATTACATAATTTTCTCCAAATTCCTTAAGAATTATTTCTACAGATGAAACAAGAGAT